>CAKZIH010000285.1 GCA_936931335.1 uncultured Nostocoides sp.
CCACCAAGGGCTACCGCGACATCCTGCATATCGGCCGGCACCAGCGGCCGGAGCACTACTCCATCCAGCAGCGCATCCCCTGGCAGGCGACGCCGCTGGTCAGGCGCCGCCACCGCCATGGCGTGACCGAGCGCCTAGTGCCGCCGCGCGGCGAGGTGCTGGTGCCGCTGGACGAGGCGGAGGTTCGGCAGGCGGCGCGGGCGCTGAAGGCGGTCTTGCCGGCGAGTTGCTCGGCATACAGGGTCTCGCCCGCGGTGCCGGCGAGCCACTCGGGGGTCTCCTGGGCCAGGCGGCCGGTTCGGGTGATGATCGAGCGGGTCGGCAACTGCAGTTCGCGCCACCAGATCACATCGGTCAGGTCACCAAAGGTGCAGCACATGGCGATCCCGGCGCCCTTGTCCGGCTCGGCCCCCGGGTGGGCGAGGATCGGCACCTCGACGCCGAAGAGCGGCGAGCTGACCGTGGTGCCGAAGCGGGCGGCATAGCGCTCGTCGTCGGGGTGGGCGATCAGGGCGACGACCGAGGGGATGAGTTCGGGACGGGTGGTCTCGATATAGACCGGGCCGTCGGCGGCGTGGAAGGCGACCCGGTGATAGTGGCCGGGGTACTCGCGCGCTTCGAGCTCGGCCTGGGCCACCGCGGTCTGGAAGGTGACATCCCACAGGCCCGGCGCCTCGGACTGGTAGGCCTCACCGCGGGCGATATTGCGCAGGAAGGCCTGCTGGCTGGTGGCCCGGGAATGGTCGTCGATGGTGCGATAGGAGATGTCCCAGTCGAGGCTGAAACCCATTCTGCGGAAAAGGGATTCGAAGGCCTCCTCGTCCTTGACGGTGAGTTCGTCGCACAGCTCGATGAAGTTCTGGCGGCTGATCGGCTTCTCGTCGGCGGCCTTGGTCGAGGTGGCGGTGCCGCGGTGGGGCGGCTCGAAGCCGGGCTCGTAGGGGAGCGTGGCGTCGCCGCGCACGCCGTAGTAGTTCTGGACGCGCTTCTCGGTCGGCAGGCCGTTGTCGTCCCAGCCGATCGGATAGAAGACGTTGAATCCGGCCATTCGCTTGTAGCGCGCCATGCAGTCGGTATGGGTGTAGCTGAAGACATGCCCCATGTGCAGGCTGCCGCTGGCGGTCGGCGGGGGAGTGTCGATGCTGAACACAGTCTCCCGGCCGCGGGACAGCGCCGCCTGCCGGTCGAAGTCATAGGTGCCCTGCTCACGCCATACCTGGCCCCACTTGTCCTCGAGGCCATCGAGCGAGGGACGCTCGGGCAGGGCAGCGGGCTGCGTCGCAGGGGTGGTCATGGGGTCCAATTCTTCCATCCCGAATGCCGTGCCCTCGACCCGATTTCTCACGTGCCGTCGTGGCCAAGTCGGGCGAGCGGAGGCCGGGGGTGCGGGTGGGCTGCCGCGCGGGCGAGGACGCAGACTGGGAGCGTGGACGAACCGCTCCTGCCGCATCCGATCACCGGGCAACTCTTCCCCTCCCCGGTGCCGCCCGGGACGGGTTGGCCCCAAGATCCGGCGCGGGCGAATACGCCGGTGGCCACCACGCCTGCCCAGGTAGCGCGATTGGCGCGCGCGGCGCAGACCCTCGAGGCGCTCACCGCGCCGGTGTCCGTATGCCGTGCCTGCCCCCGCCTGGTCGCCTGGCGGGAGGGGGTTGCTGTGGGCAAGCGGGCGGCCTTTGCCGGGCAACCGTATTGGGGGCGGCCGGCGGCGAGCTTGGGCGACCCACACCCGAAGGTGATGATCGTGGGGCTGGCCCCGGCCGCGCACGGGGCGAACCGGACCGGCCGGATGTTCACCGGCGACCGCAGCGGGGACTGGCTGTTCGCCTCCCTGTATCGCACGGGTTTCGCCAGCCAGCCCGGGAGCGTCGCGGCCGGGGATGGCTTGGTGCTGCGCGATATTCGGATCAGCGCCACGCTGCACTGCGCGCCGCCGGATAACCGGCCGAGCACGCAGGAACGGCATACCTGTGCCCCGTGGCTGGACCGAGAGCTCACCCTGGCGACCAAGGTGAGCGTGCTGGTGGCCCTCGGCGGCATCGGCTGGGCC
>CAKZIH010000286.1 GCA_936931335.1 uncultured Nostocoides sp.
GTGTGAGGTCCAGATCGCGGGCCAGCTCTGCCGGGTAGGCCGGCCGGTCGAGCAGCGTCAGGATGATCCGGGACCTGGTCGGGTCGGCCAGCGCGCGGCCCAACCGGTTCATCACGTCCAGGCGAGAAGCAATGGTCAGCATGCGCTGAACTATACAGCGAGGACTGAAGTGGTTTTACGCAGCCCGGAGTCGCTAAGCGTGCGAACGAGGCTGTGTCAGTTGGGGATCGACCCACGGGACGATTCGCCCGATCATCAGGGAACTCACGAAGCGGCGACAGAACCCCGCCACATAACGGCCAAGGCCACAGTCGCAGGCGCACTTGCCTGCGTCGTTGCCATAGGGGGTTCCTCTACCGGGACGCTGCATTCCGCCGATCCCTGACGGTTGGAACGAGGTAGAAGGTCTTGGGGTCTATGTCGGTGAGTGCGAGCAATCCAGCTGGGGACGATTTCACCGTGCTGGGCGAAGTCTCTGATGGCGTACGGAGTCGGACCGCGAGGACGGGTTCCTCGTCGATTCTCTGCACGAGGGCGTAGCAGACGGCGAGCACGTGCCGCCTCTCGATGCGCCCGGTGTCACCGGCCGCGGCGATCTCCTCGATCCATGGAGCGATGCGGACCCCGGCCGCGGTGAGGTCGGTCGCCAGGCGGTCGGGCAGGTCACCAGCGTGTAAGGAGCCGGTGCTCGTGAGTGCACGCTCCACGGTGCGCTGTTCGTCGCCGCTCCAGGCGGGGATGTCGAGTGCGAGGGTCTGACCGTGGCTGCGGTCGGTGATGGAGGCGGTGACCCGACGGCCGGTGATGGTTAGGTCGGTGATGGCGTGTCGGGCCAGCGCGCGGGCGCGGGGAAGGTCGCGGTCGGGTGCTCCGGTGATGAGGACGGGTTCGATCTGCTTGAGCCAGGCGCGCCCCCATGCGGTGGCGCCGAACTCACGGGTCACCGCGCTGCCTCAGGGCCGAGGCGCAGGATGCCGTAGAGCTCCTCGTCGCCCAGGGCGAGCAGGTCGGCCTCGCCTCCGGTGAGGGCGGCGTCGGCGAGCCCGCGTTTGCGCTCGTGCATGGTGGCGATGTGGTCCTCGATGGTGCCGGCGGTGCGCAGGGTGTAGATCGTGACCGGCTGGTTCTGCCCGATGCGGTGGGCACGGTCGGAGGCCTGGTCCTCGACAGCGGGATTCCACCAGCGGTCGTAATGGATCACCGAGGTCGCACGGGTCAGGTTGAGACCGAACCCGGCTGCGCGCAGCGAGACCACCAGGACGTTCGGCCCCTTGCCGCTCTGGAACTCATCGACAATGCGGTCGCGGTTGGCGGGGCGCAGGCCGCCGTGGAGGAACGGCACTGCCAGGCCGTGGCGGTCGGCCAGGTCGGCAGTAAGCAGCCGGCCCATGGCGGTGTACTGGGTGAAGACCAGGCAGCCGGCGCCCGTGTCGATGATCTCGTCGAGCATGTCGGCCAGGCGGTCGAACTTGCCCGAGCGTTCCGTGAGTGGCCCGTCCTGGCCGAGCACTTGAGCGGGATGGTTGCAGACCTGCTTGAGCCTGGTGAGCAGGGCCAGGACGGAGGTGCGGCGTGCCGACCCGGCGCCCAGACCGGTGTCGAAGGCCTCGGCCAGCGCGGCCTCGTAGAGGCGTCGCTGTTCGGAGGTGATGGCGCAGGCCACGTCGATGACGTGGCGGGCCGGCAGCTCGGGGGCTACCTCGGTCTTGGTGCGGCGCAGCACCAGGTCGCGGGTGTGGGCGGCGAGCCGGTGGGCAGCGGTGGGTGAGCCCCGGCGCTGGATCGGCACGATGTAGCGGTCGCGGAAGCGCCGTCGGGTGCCAAGCAAACCCGGACGAACCAGGTCGCCAAGCGCCCACAGGTCGCCCAACTGGTTCTCCACCGGGGTTCCGGTGATCGCCAGCCGGTAGTGAGCGGAAATCGTCTTGGCGGTGCGGTAGGCCAGGGTGCGCGGGTTCTTGATCTGCTGGGCCTCGTCGAAGGCCACGACACCCCACAGGCGGCCGGTCAGCCGGTCGGGGTCACGGCGCAGCCGCGCATAGGTGGTGACGGTGACGGTACCAAGCGCAGCCTCGTCGTGATCGCCGACGGCGCGCAGGCCCGATGCGTGGCGGGCGATCTCGCGCGCCCAGTTCGCACTCACCGAGGTCGGGCAGATCACCAGGTGCGCCGCCTTCGGGTGGCAGAGCATCAACGCGATGGCCTGGAGCGTCTTGCCCAGCCCCATGTCATCGGCCAGCACCGCGCCGCCGTCACGGTCGAGGAGCCATTGGACGCCGGCGAGCTGATAACCCCGCAGCGTCGCCGTCAGGCCCGCCACCGCCAGCGAGTCCGTGAGGGTCAGCGCGGAGCGCAGCCGGTCTGTCGTGGCCTCGGCGGTGAGGACGTGCGCCCCGTCGGGAGTGAGCGCGCAGTGCCCAGCGACCGGCAGAGGCACCCGCGCGTCGGGTCGGCCGGCCAGCAGCGTCCAGGAGCGCAGGGAGCCGCCGTCCTGCGGGCTGGGTTGGCGGCCACCCAGCCAGGCCCATCCTTCGCGCAGGGCAACTTCCAACCCGCGAACCTCGCGGGCGATGACCTCCCCGTTCTCGGGGACGGCCAGCCGCATGGTCGCGATGGTGCCGGCGGGCGCGTCGAACAGCGGGTCCGGGGTGTGGGCTGACCACAGGAACCAGCTGGCGCGCTCGGGCACATAGGTCAGTTGCGTCCGCTCGGTCACGACGTCCGGTCCAGCAGGGACTGGGTGTCGTGCAGGCTGGCCTCGATGAACCGTGCGATCACCGCCCGCTCTGCCGCGGTGAACGACGCGAGGGTGGCCCGGGTCTGC
>CAKZIH010000287.1 GCA_936931335.1 uncultured Nostocoides sp.
AGGTTGGTTGTCGGTGTCGATCGTTACTGGCGCGAGGCCAACGACGCCATCGTGGTGTCAACGGCAAGCGAATCTTGACCCCCTACCGGCATCTGAATTTTGACCCCCTGGTTGGTTAGTTCTCTTCGTTGGTGGCCGCGGGGACGCGGCCAAGGTCTCGGTCTTTGAGGCGGTAGGAGTCGCCGCGGAGGTTGATGACGTCGGCGTGGTGGACGAGGCGGTCGATCATGGCTGCAGCGACGACGTCGTCGCCGAAGACTTCGCCCCAGCGGCCGAAGGGTTTGTTGCTGGTGACGATCAGCGACGCGCGTTCGTAGCGGCTGGAGACGAGTTGGAAGAACAGGTTCGCGGCTTCGGGTTCGAAAGGGATGTAGCCGACTTCGTCGACCACGAGCAGGGGGTAGCGCAGGAGCCGGCGGAGTTCGTCTTGGAGACGTCCAGTGTGGTGGGCGGTGGCGAGCCGGTCGACCCATTCGGAGGCGGTGGCGAACAGGACCCGGTGCCCGGCTTGGCAGGCGCGGATCGCGATCCCGGTGGCGAGGTGTGTCTTGCCGGTGCCGGGGGGTCCGAGGAAGACGACGTTCTCCTTCGCGGTGATGAAGTCCAAAGCACCCAGGTGGGCGATGACGTCACGTTTGAGGCCGCGGGCATGGTCGAAGTCGTAGTCCTCCAGCGACTTGCGGGCGGGGAAACGGGCAGCGCGGATCCGGCCTTCTCCTCCGTGGGATTCGCGGGCGGCGACCTCGCGTTGCAGGCAGGCGGCGAGGAATTCCTCGAACGTCCACGACGATTCCCGGGCCCGTTCGGCCAGGCGAGGGATGGCCTCACGCAGGGACGGAGCTTTCAACGCGCGGGTGAGGAACTCCAGCTCTGCGGTCACGTCCCGATTGGTGGTCTTGGTGGCCATCAGATCGCCACCTCCTCGGTGAGGGCGTCGTACACCGACAGGTCACGCTGCTCGACCTCGTCGGCCACCGGTGGTCGGGGAACGTGGAGCCGAGCAGCGCGCAACGCCTTCGCGGCAGCGGCGTGAGTGGGGTCGGTGAAGCTCTGGTGCTTGGCCCACGACCGATCATGGGAGGCGACAAGTTGTCCCTCGCAGGTCGCACTCACCGTGGACAGGTCCGCGACCACCTCGATGCGGCGTCCGATCACGCTGGGATGGATCGAGTAGTCGTTGCCGTCGACGCGCACATAGTGATCCCGGGCCAGGCGGGTCGTGAAACGCCACCCCGTCACCGGCGCGACCGGTGGCAGCGGCATCATCGCCGCGGTGTCGGCGCCGAGCCGGTCCGCGGGCTGGCAGCCCAACACGCGCATGGTGCGCTGGTTCGACCCTGCCACCCACGGCTGGAACTGAGCATTGAAATCCGCGGGCGAGGCGAAGGAACGGCCAGGCAGGAAGCTCGTCTCGTAATGGTCGTGGGTGCGTTCCAGCAGGCCCTTGGCTTCGGGGTCTCCTGGGCGACAGATGACCACCTTGGTGCCGAGCAGTCCCCGGAACGCATGAGTGGCTTCGGTCAGCAACGGCTCTTTCGGGCGCCACTTCCCGACCGCGCTCTCCCCGTCCCACACCAGGACCCGAGGGACCGCTCCGAGGCGCTCGATCAGCGTCCACCAGCCAGCAAACAAGTCTTCCGCTGACCGGGAGGGGATCAAGATCGCGTCGCGCCAACGGGAGTACCCCAACGCCATCGTCAACACCGGCAACTGTGCGGTCGTGCGGACCTGACCGGCCCCCACCGGGATCTCCACCGGTGGGAACCAGAAGTCGAACTGGGCGATCTCGCCTGGCAGGTACGTCGTGCGCGAGGACGGGTCCACCGGCAAGTACACCGGCCGCAACTCCGCCACCCGCGTGCGCAGCACCCGGATCGAGCGGGTCCACCCGATCCGCTCGGCAACCACCGTGGCGGGCATCGTCGGCCACGCCGCCAGCAACTCCCGGATTCGAGGCTCGACCTCATCCACGATCGAACCCGCACCCTCACGGCGGTACTCCGGCGGCGTCTCCGACCGCAACGCCGCCCTGACCGTGTTCCTTGAGCAGCCCACGACTCGAGCGATCACCTTGATCGGCATGCCCTCCGACCGGTGCAACCGGCGGATCTCAGCCCAATCTTCCACGTGCAACACCCGCTTCCTCCTGACCTCGCCCAGAGGATCAGGATCCGGCAGGGGGTCAACATTCACCTGCCGCCAGGGGGTCAGTTTTCACGTGCCGTCGACAGTCCCCAGACAGCTCGCACCCAGGTGAGAAGTCGGACCACCGACAATCCCCATCGCCACTGACATGCACCAGCGGCAGGAATATCCGCGCAATGCACGCCGCACCAGCAAATGCGTACTCTCCGTACTGGTCCGGGCGCTCATGGAGCGATGTCCCAAAACCCACGGGACCGAGTAGGGACCAAGACCCATCGATGCGTCCGCTGGTGAGAAGGTGGCGTCATCCAGTTGCACAATCACAGTCTGGCTCGCGCACACAGGTGACCCCGGGCTAATCCGCACGGCAACGCCGAAGGGCCCGTATGCACGCGGCATACGGGCCCTTCGTCAGTTCACCTCAGGGGCGCGAACGCCCCGCGGCTCACTTGTTGATCTTGGTAACGCGACCGGCACCCACGGTCCGACCACCCTCACGGATGGCGAACTTCAGGCCCTCCTCCATGGCGATCGGCTGGATGAGCTCGACCGACATCTCGGTGTTGTCGCCGGGCATGACCATCTCGGTGCCCTCGGGCAGCTTGACGACGCCGGTGACGTCCGTGGTCCGGAAGTAGAACTGCGGACGGTAGTTGTCGTAGAACGGCG
>CAKZIH010000288.1 GCA_936931335.1 uncultured Nostocoides sp.
CCCTTCACGACGCTCTTCCGATCTAATGGACGTGCTCACCGGCATACCCAATTACCCCGACGGGGTTGTCGCACAGGGCTATCGCGCCACCCGCTATCGCCGGGAGATCTCACGCGGCTTCCCGGTGCGGCGCGCACCGCTCTTCCCCAGCCACGACGGGTCTCCCATTCGGCGGATGGTGAACTATCTGTCTTGGGCCACGGCAGCCAGCCTGCCCGCTGCCCTCGCGGACAAGACGGATGTCAACCTCGTCTATGCCTCCCCTGCCACGGCAACCATCCCGGCCATGCTGGCGCGGCTGGTGCGACGAACCCCATACGTCATGGTGGTGCAGGACATCTGGCCCGATTCGGTGACCCGAGGCGGTTTCCTTCCCCCGTCGAGGGCCCTGTCGATCATCGAGCGCGTCCTCAATGTGTTTATGCGCGCGGCGTATGCGCAGGCGTCCGCGGTGGTCGTCATATCCCCTGGCGCGATCGCTCTATTGGCCGACCGCGGCGTCCCCCGCGAGAAGCTGCACCTGAGCTACAACTGGGTCGACGAAGATGTCTTCCACCCCAGCGAGCGCAATCCCCAGGTCCGTTCCCAATTGGGGCGTGGGACAGATGAGTTCGTGGTGCTCTATGCCGGGAATCTCGGCCGCGCGCAAGGCCTGGATACGGCTATTCGAGCTCTGGAGTTCGCTCCCGCCTCCGTCACCTTGGCCATCGCGGGTGATGGCGTCGAGCAGGACGAATTGCGTCGGCTCGCCGAGGACATTGCCCCGAGACGAGTCCGCTTCCTCGGTCGACGACCGCTCGCCGAGATGTCCGCGCTCTCAGCCGCATCCGATGCCCAACTCGTGATCTTGCGCGATCTGCCGCTCTATCGGACCACAATGCCCAGCAAGGTCCAGGCGATCCTGGCGAGCGGCTCCCCGGTCCTGTGCGCAGTAGCTGGTGACGCCGCCACGGTCGTAGCTGAGGCGGGAGCGGGCGTCGCGGTTGCGCCGGAGGATCCGCGTGCCCTCGGCGAGGCGATGGGCCATCTGCAGGAGCTGTCCGCCGCCGAGCGAGCTGAACTCGGCCGGTCTGGCCGCGCCTACTATGAACTAGAGATGACCGAGGCTGTCGGTGTGGGACGCCTCGATCGATTGCTTTTCCGCGCCGCACGGTCCAGGAGTTCGCGTTGACATCCCCCTTTGCCTCGGCCACGGTCGCGATCACCGGTGGCACCGGTTCGTTCGGATCGACCATCGTGCGCAAACTCCTGGACCGGGAGATCGCGGCGATCCATGTGTTTTCGCGCGACGAGGCCAAGCAGGATGAAATGCGCCAGGGCCTCGGCGACAACCGGGTGAAGTTCTTCCTCGGCGACGTCCGCGATTACGAGTCGGTCGCCAACGCGGTGCACGGCGTCGACTACGTCTTCCATGCGGCAGCGCTCAAGCAGGTGCCGTCGTGCGAGTTCTTCCCCGACCAGGCAGTCAAGACCAATGTCGTGGGCAGCTCCAATGTGATCCAGGCGGCGAGCAAGGCCGGGGTGCGCTCGGTGGTCTGCCTGAGCACCGACAAGGCGGTCTATCCGGTCAACGCCATGGGGATGTCCAAGGCCCTGATGGAAAAGGCCGCCCAAGCCTTCGCCCGCAACCACCCAACCTCGGACACCACCGTCTCGGTCACCCGCTATGGCAACGTCATGCTCTCGCGCGGGTCGGTCATCCCCCTGTTTGTGCGCCAGCTCAAGGCCGGTCTGCCGCTGACCATCACCGAGCCCCGGATGACGCGCTTCCTGATGTCATTGGAGGAATCGGTCGATCTGGTGGAGCACGCCTTCCTGAACGCCGCTCCCGGTGACCTCTTCGTCCGCAAGGCCCCCGCCTGCACCGTCGAGGTGCTCGCGGCCGCGGTGGCCGAGGTTGTCGGGATCGAGCCGCAGATCCAGCGCATCGGCATGCGCCATGGGGAGAAGATGCACGAGACGCTGCTCTCCCAAGAGGAAATGGCCAAGGCCGACGACCAGGGTGATTACTTCCGCGTGCCACTGGACGCCCGCAGCCTGGACTACTCGGTCTATGTCGAGGACGGCGAGCGCGACACCGCCCGCGCGGAGGACTTCGACTCCGCCAACACCCGGCAACTCAACGTCGCCGAGGTCGTGGCCTTGCTTAAGTCCCTGCCGGCGATGCGCGACCTGGTGGGGCGCGCCTGATGCGCGTCGTCGTCACGGGCGTCGGGGGCTTCCTCGGCTGGCACACCCGGCTGCGCCTGCATGCGCTCACCGACCACGAGGTCATTGCGATCGATCGTCACGGCTGGCCAGGCCTGACCGACGCGGTCGCAGCGGCCGATGCGGTCATTCACATCGCCGGCGCCAATCGGGGCACCGACGCGGAGGTCCGTTCGACCAATCTGCAATTGGCCGACGACCTGGCCCGAGCCCTACAGGCGGCCGGACACCCGGTGCGGGTCGTCTTCGCCGGCACCATCCAGGCGGGGAATGACTCGGCATACGGCCGTAGCAAGGCCGAGGCTCGGGATCGGGTCGCCGAGGCGACCAAAGCCGGCGGCGGCACCTTCGTGGATGTCGAGCTTCCCAACCTCTTTGGTGAGCACGCGCGGCCGCACTACAACTCCTTCGTGGCGACCTTCGTCGACGCGACGATCACCGGGGCGACCCCGACGATTTCGGACGCGGAGGTGGGTTTGCTGCACGTTCAGGACGCTGCGGACTTCCTCATCCAGGCGCTGACCCGGGAGCCGAGGCCCGCGCGCAACAGGGTGACCTATGCCGGCGTCGCCGAGGTATGGGAGTTGCTCCAGGAGTTCCATGCGAGCTACCGGACGGGCGAGATCCCGGCCTTGACTGATCGCTTCCTGATCAACCTCTTCAATACCTATCGCGCCGCGCTCTTCCCGGGCCATTACCCGATACGCCTTGTCCCCCACGACGATCCGCGTGGCCGGTTCGTGGAGACCGTCCGGGTGCGGGGCGGCGAGGGACAGAGCTCGGTGTCCACCACTGTGCCCGGGATCACCCGCGGCGAGCATTACCACCTGCAGAAGATCGAACGCTTCGCCGTGCTCGCGGGCCGCGCGCGGATCGACCTGCGCCGGATGTTCACCGACGAGGTCGTGAGCTTCTCGGTGTCCGGTGACGAGCCGGTTGCCATCGACATGCCCACCGGGTGGGCGCACAACATCACCAATACCGGTGACGAGATCCTTGTGACACAGTTCTGGGCGCACGAACTCTTCCGGCCCGATGCCCCCGACACCTTCCCTGAGCCGGTGGGGCCGCCCCGACAGGAGACCCACTGATGCTCAAGGTGATGACCGTCGTCGGCACCCGCCCGGAACTGATCCGTCTGTCCCGCGTGATCGCGCGCCTCGACGCGACCGTCGATCACGTGCTCGTGCACACCGGGCAGAACTACGACTACACGCTCAACCAGGTGTTTTTCGACGACTTGGGCATTCGTCAACCCGACCACATGCTCGGGGTGGACACCTCGAGCCTGGGCGCGGTGCTCGGCGGCACGCTAATCGCTATCGAGAAGGTGATCCGGGAGGAACGTCCGGACGCCTTGCTCGTGCTCGGGGATACCAATTCGTGCATCGCGGCACTGATGGCCAAGCGCATGAAAGTGCCGGTGTATCACATGGAGGCCGGCAACCGCTGCTTCGACGAGAACGTCCCCGAGGAAACCAACCGCCGGCTCGTCGACCACGTCGCTGACTTCAACCTCGTCTATACCGAGCACGCCCG
>CAKZIH010000289.1 GCA_936931335.1 uncultured Nostocoides sp.
TGGAGTCGCTCGCCGACCGGCTCGCCGAGGCCTTCGCCGAGCGGCTGCACCAGCGCGTGCGCACCGAGTTCTGGGGGTATGCCGAGACCGAGGACCTGGACAACGACCAGTTGATCAAGGAGACCTATCGCGGCATTCGGCCCGCGCCGGGCTATCCCGCCTGTCCGGATCACACCGAGAAGGCGACCATCTGGGAGCTGCTCGATGTGCAGCGGCGCACCGGCATCGAACTCACCGACTCAATGGCCATGTGGCCCGGCGCGGCAGTCAGCGGGCTCTATCTGGGGCACCCAGCGGCGCAATATTTCGTCGTCGGCCGCCTGGGTCGCGATCAGGTGGAGGAGTATGCCGCCCGCAAGGGCTGGGACCTGCCCACCGCGGAACGCTGGCTGGCGCCGAACCTGGGCTATCACCCGGAAGACTGAGCGACACAGAACTGACCGGCACCCGAAGGTGGCCGGGCAGCGGATTGCTAGCGTTGGGCAAGATGTCTTCGCCAGTTTCGCCTGCTCCTGTTCCCTCGCACTCCGCGTCCGCCCACGTCGGCCCCGATCGGCCGGTGCCGGTCTCCACCTATCGGCTGCAGATCCACGGCGGATTCACCTTCGCCGACGCCGCGCGGGTGGTGCCCTATCTGCGCGATCTCGGGATCTCCCACCTTTACCTGTCCCCGATCCTCGAGCCCTCCCCCGGCAGCACCCACGGCTACGACGTGGTCGACCACGACGCGCTCAACTCCGAGGCCGGCGGCCGTCATGCCTTTGACGCCCTGGTCGCCGCGGCACATGACGCCGGTCTCGGGCTGATCGTCGATGTGGTGCCCAACCACATGACCGTGCCGGCGGAGACCTATCTCAACGCCCCGCTGTGGGATGTGCTGCGCTTCGGCCAGAAGTCGCAGTTCGCGGACTGGTTCGATGTGGACTGGGAGGCCGGTGAAAACACCGTGCTGATGCCGGTCCTCGGCGCCGACCTGCCTACCGTGCTGGAGCAAGGTGAGCTGGTCCTCGCCCACGACGGCGGACCCGATGGGGATGAGACCGTGCTGCGCTATTATGCGCACGAGTTCCCGGTCGACCCGGCCACCGCGCACCTGCCGCTGAGCGAGCTGGTGGGCAAACAGGCATACCGGCTGGCCTATTGGGAGGTCGGCGCCACCGACCTGAACTATCGGCGGTTCTTCGATGTCACCGCACTCAAGGCAGTCCGGGTCGAGGACGACAGCGTCTTTGACGCGACTCACGAACTCTTGCTCGCGCTGCACGCCGAGGGGGCCATCGACGGCTTCCGGATCGACCATCCGGACGGGCTCGCCGACCCGGAGGGCTATCTCGCCCGCCTGGCGCGGCGCACCGGCGGGGCGTGGGTGGTCGTGGAGAAGATCCTCGAGGGGCACGAGGATCTGGTGGCCGAATGGCAGTGCGCCGGCACCACCGGGTATGACGCCCTGCTGCGCATTTCGCAGGTGCTCACCGATCCCACCGGCACCGACGAACTGACCCGGCTGTGGACCGAGGTCGCCGATCCGGCACGCCACGACCTGGAGCAGGTCATCCGCGACGCCAAGAGCCATGTCGTGTCGGAGGTGCTGGCGCCCGAGGTCGGGCGGCTGCTGCGCCTGGTGGAGCGGGTGCTCCCCCACGCCGACGCGGACGCGACCCGGCGCGCGCTCGATGCGCTGCTGGTGTCCATGGACCGCTATCGCGCCTACCTGGTGCCCGGGCGGCGCCCGGCGCGCAGCCAGCTCGTCGTGCTGGCCCAGGCCGCGGGCCGGGCCCGGGAACTGCTCGACCCGGAGGACCACGCCTCCCTGGACCAGGTGGTCCAGTTGGCCCGGGGCGGCCGGCCCGCCGGTGCCGAATCGGGCGAGGACGCGGGCAGCGCCGCGGAGGAATTCATCATCCGTTTCCAGCAGACCTGCGGCCCGGTAATGGCCAAGGGCATCGAAGACACCGCCTTTTACCGTTGGCTGCGCCTCAGCGGCGCCAACGAGGTCGGCGGCGACCCAGGGACGCTGTCCATCGAAGCGGATGAGTTCCACGCGTATGCCGAGGAGCGGCTCGCGCAGTGGCCGCTCACGATGACCACCCTGTCCACTCACGACACCAAGCGCTCCGAGGATGTTCGCGCCCGGCTCGCCGCCCTTGCCGAGCGTCCCGAGGACTGGGAGCAGTGGCTGTCCGAAGCACGTCGGCTCGCGGCCGGCATGCGCGGCGAACTCGTGGACCCGGAGAGCGAATATCTGGTGTGGCAGACGGTGATTGGCACCTGGCCGCTGATTCCGGAGCGCCTCGAGCCCTACCTGCTCAAGGCGGTGCGCGAGGCGAAGCTGCATACGTCCTGGGTGGGCGGCGACCCGGCATACGAGGCGGCGGTCGTCGCCTTCGGACAGGGCGTGGTCACCGAACCGCAGATCGGCGCGCATATCGACTCCTGGGTGTCCGTGACGGCCGAGTCCGCTCGAGCATTCTCCTTGGGACAGAAGCTGATCCAGCTCACCATGCCGGGCGTGCCGGACGTCTACCAGGGCGGCGAATTGCCGCTGCTCACCCTAGTTGACCCCGACAACCGGCAACCCGTCGACTATGCGGCCAATGCCGCTTTGCTGGCCCGTCTCGACGCCGGCGAAGCAGCGTCCGACCTGGCCGGCGAGAAGCTCGCGCTGACCGCGGCGGCGCTGCGGTTGCGCCGGGAGCATGCGGACTGGTTCGTCGGGGAGGATGCGGCATACCTGCCCCTGGAGAGTTCGTCTGCGCATGCCATCGCCTTCGGCCGCGGCGCCGGGGAGGAGATCGGCGCGGTCACGATCGCCACGATCGCCCCGCATCGCCTGGCCCAAGCCGGCGGCTGGGACTCGGAAACCCTCGACCTGCCACCCGGGCGTTGGCGAGATCTATTGTCCGGCACCGAAATCGACGCCGACGCCGAGGGCACCCCGCTGGCCTCCCTGCTCGCGCAGGCGCCGGTGGCGCTGTTGGTGCGGGCATGAGCGGCCAGGGGACGGCGCGCACCATCGAGGTCTGGGCGCCGCACGCCGAGACCGTCGAGGTGCTGCTGCGCCACGACGAGCACGAACACACCGAGGCGATGCACCGGGCCGAACGGGCCGGTTGGTGGACCTCGACCGTTGCGGCGATCGGCGAGCTCGACTATGCCTTCATTCTCGACGGCGCGCAGCCCGCCCTGCCGGATCCGCGTAGCGCCTGGCAGCCGGCCGGTGTGCACGGCCCGAGCCGGTATGTCGATCCCGCCGACTTCACCTGGAGCGACGCGGACTGGCGCGGCCCGCGCGCCGGTGCGGGTCTGCTCGGAGGGGTCGTCTACGAGCTACACCTGGGCACCTTCACCGAGGAGGGAAGCCTGGATGCGGCCTGCACCCGGTTGGACTATCTCGTCGATCTGGGGGTCGATGTGGTCCAGTTGCTGCCGGTGGCCGCCTTCCCAGGCCGCTGGGGCTGGGGGTATGACGGGGTCGCCCTTTATGCCGTGCACGACGGCTATGGCGGCCCGGCGGCGCTGGCGCGGTTCGTGGACGCCTGCCACGCCCGCGGTCTTGGCGTCTGTCTGGATGCGGTCTACAACCACCTGGGTCCGAGCGGGAACTACCTGGCGAACTTCGGGCCCTATTTCACCGAGCGCCATCACACCCCCTGGGGTGCCGCGGTCAATCTCGACCAGCCGGGCTCGGCCGAGGTGCGGCGGTTCATCATCGACAACGCCCTGCGCTGGTTCCGCGACTTCCACATCGATGCCCTGCGCCTGGACGCCGTCCACGAACTCAAGGACGACTCCCCCACGCACCTGCTGGCGCAGCTGAGCATTGAGGTCGCCGAACTGGCCACGGAACTGGGCCGTCCCCTGGAACTGATCGCCGAGAGCGACCTCAACGACGTCCGTATGGTGCGCCCCGCCACCGACGGGGGCCTGGGGATGACCGCGCAATGGGACGACGATGTCCACCACGCCCTGCACGTGCTCCTCACCGGTGAGAGCGCCGGCTACTACGCCGACTTCGCCGGCATACCGGAGACCGAGCACTCGACCAGCCTGGCCGTGACCCGCAAGGTGTTCACCCGCGGGTTCCTGCACGACGGGGGCTATTCGAGTTTCCGTGGGGCCACCTGGGGGGCGCCGATCGACGTCGACGGCTTCGATGCCCGCAAGCTGCTCGGCTATCTGCAGACCCACGATCAGGTCGGCAACCGGGCGATGGGCGATCGGATCACCGCGCTGTTGCCGCCCGGGCGCCAGGCGCTGGGCGCCGCGCTCTATCTCCTCGGCCCGTTCACCCCGATGATCTTCGCCGGCGAGGAATGGGGCTGCGACTCCCCGTGGCTGTTCTTCACCAGCTTCGAGGACGAGGCCCTGGCCGAGGCGGTGCGCGTGGGCCGCCGCTCGGAGTTCGCGGCGCACGGCTGGGACAGCGAACTCATCCCCGACCCCCAGGCCGCGGCCACCCGGGAACGCTCGGTGTTGCGCTGGGACGAGCTGAGCGAGCCGGGCCGGCAGCGACTGCTCGACTGGTACCGCACCCTGATCTCCTTGCGGCGCAATGAGATCACCGGCGAGAGTCATCTGGGCGAGGTGAGCATCGACTATGACGCCGCCGACAGTTGGGTGACCATGCGCCACCGCCACCTGCAGATCTCGGGGAACCTGGGCGATCAGCCGGTGCGCGTCGCCGTCGGCGAGCCGGTGGAGTCGAGTGCGGCCAGCGCGGCCGTCCAACTCGTCACCACCTTTGGGACGGCGCACCTGGCCGACACCGGCGAACTGGACCTCGGCCCCCACGCCGTCGCCGTTCTGCGCCACTCTGCCGACTGACCTCGCGGCATACCCCGGTTCGCTGCGCAGACTCCGGTTCGTGACGCGGCCCCCCGGCTACAGCGCCGCGACGAGCCGCGCCAGGTCGGCCGCACGCACCCC
>CAKZIH010000290.1 GCA_936931335.1 uncultured Nostocoides sp.
GGGGTCGGGCGGTTCCGATTGGGGCGCCGAGGATCTGGTCGATGGCGCGGACGAGCCGCGGGCGCGGGCCCGACGTGCGGCGCGCGGAAGCGGCGGTGGAGGGCGGCATACCCGTGACGACGGCAGGGAGCGGCCGGCGTTGGTGTCCTGGCCGGTCGGGCTCCGGGATCGGCAAGCCGCTGCCGCGTATCCCGTGGTGCTCGCATTCCTCCTGGTGGCCTTGGCAGCGGGGGCAGTCTTCGGCCTGCGGGTGATGCGGGCGCAGGCCACGGCCCAGGCAGTGACCGTCAACGCCTCGACCCCGGCCGGCAGTCCGGCGGCGCTGACGGGGACAGCACCTGGCGGCACCTCGACCGGCACCGTACCTGGTCCGGCACCAGGGGCTACTGCGGGCGCGGGTCCCACCGGCACCGGGGGAGCGACTGGAGAGTTACGGGTGCACGTCGTGGGCCAGGTGGAGCGCGCTGGAGTGGTCCGACTACCCGCCGGAAGCCGGGTCGAGGATGCCCTGGATGCGGCCGGCGGGCCTGGCCCTAAGGCGGATCTGACCGCGGTGAATCTGGCCCGCGCCCTGGTGGACGGCGAACAGATCTATGTCCCGAGACCCGGGGAGAGCCCACCGCAGGCCGCACCCGCCGCGTCTGGTGCGCCGGCGGGACCGGGTGGCGCAACCTCGGCTGGCGGTTCGGCATCCGTCAATGTGAACACCGCAGACGCCGCCGGCCTGGACGCGCTGCCCGGGGTCGGGCCGGTGCTGGCGAAGCGCATCGTCGACTGGCGCACCACCAATGGTCGGTTTACGAGCGTCGAGCAACTGGGGGAGGTTTCCGGCATCGGGGAGAAGCTGCTCGCGCAGCTCACCCCGCTGGTCACCCTGTGAGGATCCCGGGACTACCGTCGCCGCGACCGACGCACGCCAGCAGCAACTATCTCCCGGTTACCCCGGACGGCGGGGTAGGTCTCGACGACGAGGGCCACTTGCGCCGACTGGACGAGGCACCCGTGCTGGCGCCGATTCCGAAGCCGCCGCTGGATCTGCGGTTGCTCGGGCCGGGACTGTGCGCGTGGGCCGTTCAGGCCGCCACCCTCGGCCTCGGTGCAGGCATCCGCGCCGGGATCGCGATGGCCCTCTTCCTCCTCGCCTCGTGGGGAGCCTGGCTGGGCCGGGCACGGCACCGCCGGTATGCCGCGACTTGGCGTGCCGTGGCCCTCCTCGGCGCGGCCAGCGCCGTGACCCTCGCAGCGTCGGCCGGGCACGCGGCCATCCGGCATACCGGGCCGCTCGACGACTGGGCAAGCGCCCGCGCCGTGGCCCACATCGAGGGGGTGGTGATCACCGAACCCACCGCCATCGCGCATGGCCGCTACCTGCTGCGACTGCGTGTACACACCGCCACCGGACGCGGCCTGCGCGCCCCCGCCCGGGCTCCCGTGCTGCTCGTCGGCGATCAACGCCTACGGTCCCTGCGCTGGCACGATCGGGTCGAGGTGCTGGTCCGGCTGGCGCCCGCGAAACCCGCCGACGACGTTCTCGCTACCGCCAAACCCTTGGGGTCGCCCCGGGTGGTCCCCGGCGGTGGGACCTTCGTGCGGTGGAGCGATCACGTGCGCCAGCAGTTGCGCGCGGCCACCGCCGGCCTGCCCACCGACGCCCGGGCTCTGGTGCCTGCGATCGTTTTCGGGGATACGTCGCAGATCCCGGAGGATCTCGATGCCGCGATGAAGGCCACCGGGCTAACCCACCTGTCCGCGGTGAGCGGAGCGAACATCACCCTGCTGCTGGCCGCCCTGGCACCCGTACTACGTCTCCTGCACATCCCGCGCCGCTGGCGCCCTGTCACCGCCATCGCGGCCCTGGCCGCCTTTGTCGTCGTCACCCGGCCCGAACCCAGCGTCATCCGCGCCTCGGCGATGGGTCTGGTCGGGGTCCTCGGCCTCTATCGCTCGACCCGGGCGGCCGGACCACCGGCCCTGGCCGCCGCGATCCTCGGGCTGCTCTGCATGGACCCGTGGCTGTCTCGGAGTATGGGGTTCGCCCTGTCTGTGCTGGCCACGCTCGGCTTGTTGATCTTCATGGGGCCGTGGAGCGCGGTGCTCACGCCGCATCTACCCAAGCGGCTGGCACCGCTGGTGCCGGCCCTGCTGGCCCCGATCGCCGCCCAAGTGACCTGCCTACCCATCCTCGTCGGGCTGCAGGGCGGGGTGAGCATCGTCGGTCTGCCCGCCAATGTGCTGGCCGCGCCCTTGGTGGCGCCGGTGACGGTGCTCGGGCTGGCGCTGGCCACCGTGGCCTCGGTCCGGGGGCCTCCCGAACTCTTTGCGTGGCTCCCCGGCCTGCCCGCCGTCGGGATTGCGAAGATCGCTCGCCGCGGAGCGGGCATCACCTGGGGCACCACCCCCTGGCCGGATGGTCTGGCCGGGACCCTGCTCGCCGTCGGATTGGTCCTCGCAGCGCTCGCCTTCGGCAGCCGACTGCTGTATGCCGTACGTCGCCACCCGCTGGTCTGCACCGCGCTGCTGGCTGGCACCTGCGCGCTGCTGCTGCCGACCAGCGCGCTGTCTTGGCCGCCGCCGCGCTGGGCGTTCGTCGTGTGCGACGTCGGACAGGGGGATGCCCTGGTCGTGCGCACCGGTGAGCGCAGCGCCGTCCTCGTCGATGCCGGCCCCGACGGCGCGGCCGTGGACCGCTGCCTCGGCTCGTTAGGCATCGAGCGGCTGGACGCGGTGGTGCTCACCCACTTCCATGCCGACCACATCGACGGACTGGCGGGCGCATTAGCCGGGCGCCGGGTGGGCCTGCTGCTGGTGTCCCCGGTCGCCGAACCGGCCGCCGGGGCTCGCATGGTGGCGCAGGCGGCCGCGACGCGCGGCATACGAGTGGAGACGGTGCGGGTGCCGCATACCTATGTGCTGGGTGACGCCACGCTGACCACGCTCGGCCCGGCCCGGCGCATCGACGCCGGGTCGGTGTCCAACAACGCCTCCGTGGTGATCGACGCCCGGGTCGCCGGGTTGGACGTGCTCCTGTTAGGGGACATCGAACGAGAGGCCGGTGCCGCGCTGCGCGCCTGGGCCGACCGCGACCCGGCGGTTCATGAGCTGATCACCGGGGCAGACGTGCTCAAGGCTGCCCACCACGGCAGCGACAACTTCGATCCCGTTCTTGCGCAAGACGTTCGGGCACCGGTGACGGTCATCAGCGTGGGCGAGGGCAACGACTACGGGCATCCGTCCGCGGACCTGCTGACGGCCGTTGCCGCGTCGGGGTCTCAGGTATGGCGCACCGACCGCAATGGGGCGATCGCGGTGTGGGAGCAGGGCAGTTCGGTGCTGGTCTCCGCTCAGCGGCCGCCCTGAGCGCTCCTGCGGGTCAGACGGCGTACTCGGGCTCCGGCCCGCTCATCGCCGGCGCCGGCGGGAAGGTCGGCAGCAGGTCAGGTGAAGCGGCGGTCTCCACCAGGGCGTCCAGGGCGGCCGCGACGGCGGGCACCCGCAGGAGATCGGGCGTGGTTACCGCGACGATCTCCCGCCGAGAGGCGGGGGTCACCGGCCGAATCACCACCTGCGGATTGGCGGTCGTATGCAGCATCAGGTCCGGGGTCAGGGCGGCCCCCAAAACCG
>CAKZIH010000291.1 GCA_936931335.1 uncultured Nostocoides sp.
CCCGATGCGGCGGGGATCCCCGCATACACCCAACAGGTGGCGGACGCCGGCCCGGTCGACGGGTTGGTTCACCTCGCCGGCGGCTGGCGCGGTGGCGGCGGCGTTGCCGGGCAGAGCGACGCCGACTGGGACTTCCTCGCCGAACGGGTTCTGGACACCCTGCGCCGCACCAGCCGGGCGTTCTTCCCCGCGCTGGCCGCCGCCGGTGGCCGCCTGGTGATCGTGAGCACCACCGGCCTGGACGCCCCGCGCGCCAGCAATGCCAACTACCTGGCCGTGAAGGCCGCCGCGGAGGCGTGGACCCAGGCCCTGGGCCATGAACTGGCCAAGTCCGGCGGCAGCGGAGAAATTCTGCGGGTGATGGCGCTCTATACCGACGCCGACCACGCGGCCAATCCCGACAAGGACTATGCCGCATGGACCCATGTCGAGGACCTGGGCCGGCAGATCGCGCAGTTCTTCGCGTGAGCACTCCCACCACCGAGCGGGAGGTGGGCCAGCGCGATAATGCCGGGGTGACGATGACCTCGCTCCACGACAGCGCCCGCCGCGGCTTCGCCAGCGACAATTATTCCGGGGTCCACCCGGAGGTGCTCGCGGCGATCAGCGCCGCCAACGACGGCCACCAATCGGCATACGGCAATGATGTGTACACCCAGCGCCTGCAAGAGGTGGTGCGCGGGCACTTCGGCGAGCAAGCCGAGGCTTTCCCGGTCTTCAATGGCACCGGCGCCAATGTCACTGCGCTGCAGTCGATTCTGCCCCGGTGGGGCGCCGTCGTCTGCGCCAAGACCGCGCACATCAATGTCGACGAGGGCGGCGCCCCCGAGCGGGTCGCTGGGCTGAAGCTGCTCACCGTGCCCACCGAGGACGGCAAGCTCACGCCGCAGCTCGTGGACACCGAGGCCTGGGGGTATGGCGATGAGCACCGCGCCCAGCCGCTGGCACTGTCCATCACCCAGTCCACCGAATTGGGCACCCTCTACACCCCCGACGAGGTTCGGGCGCTCACCGAGCACGCCCATTCCTTGGGAATGACCGTGCACATGGACGGCGCCCGCCTCGCCAATGCGGCGGTCGCCTTGGGCGTGCCTTTCGCCGAGTTCACCACTCACGCCGGCGTCGACATCCTCTCCCTCGGCGGCACCAAGAATGGCGCCCTGGGCGCCGAATCCGTGGTGGTGCTCAACCCCGAGGCGGCGCAGGGCCTGATCTATGCCCGCAAGTTCAATATGCAACTGGCCAGCAAGATGCGCTTCGTCTCCGCCCAACTCATCGCCCTCTACGAGGGCGACCTGTGGCAGCGCAATGCCGGCCACGCGAACGCCATGGCGCAGCGGCTGCGCGCGGGGCTGGCGGATGTCCCCGGGATCGAGTTCACCCAGCGCACTCAGGCCAATGGGCTCTTCCTCACCCTCCCCGAGGGGATCGCCGATCCGCTGCGCGAGCAGTTCTTCTTCTACGACTGGGATCCGGCCCGCCGCGAGGTGCGCTGGATGTGCAGTTTCGACACCGAAGAAGCCGACATCGACGCCTTCACCGCCCTGGTCCGGAAGTCCCTGCTTCAAGGTGGCTTGGCCGGTCGCTGACCAGCCGCTGACCGACGGGGTTGGCAGCCCGGCGGTTAGGCTTGCTGCTCACTTACCGACGCATTTGCTGCGCCGATCCCGAGGAGCACCCCATGGCAGGCGGACTTGTCGCCCTGCTCGATGACATTGCCGCGCTAGCCAAATTGGCCGCAGCGTCCATCGATGATGTCGGCGCCGCAGCCGGACGAGCCACCGCGAAGGCAGCCGGCGTCGTCGTCGATGACACCGCGGTCACCCCCCGGTATGTCGAGAGCTTCACCCCCGACCGTGAGCTTCCGGTCATCAAGCGGATCGCCATCGGGTCGATCCGCAACAAGTTGCTCTTCATCACCCCGGCAGCGCTGCTGCTCAGCCAGTTCGCGCCCTGGGCGTTGACCCCACTGCTCATGCTCGGTGGTTCCTATCTCTGCTTCGAGGGTGCCGAAAAGGTCTGGGAGAAGTTCGGCGGCGGCCACCACGAGGAGAATGCGGCACCGGTATTCACCGAACCGGCGGAACAAGAGAAGGCGATGACGGCCGGTGCGATCCGGACCGACTTCATCCTCTCCTCCGAGATCATGGTCATCTCGCTCAATGAGGTCGCCGACGAGCCCTTCCTCATGCGCGCCGTCATCCTCGTCGTGGTGGCCCTGGCGATGACCGCGCTGGTCTACGGGGTGGTTGCCTTCATCGTGAAGATGGACGATATCGGTCTGCACCTGGCTAAGGGCGGGCGTGGTGCCAAGGCGACCATCGGGCGCGGAATGGTCTCCGCCATGCCCAAGATCCTGGCCGCCCTGTCCACCATCGGCATCGCCGCGATGCTGTGGGTCGGCGGCCACATCGTGCTCAAGGGGACCGACGACCTGGGGTGGCACACGCTCTACGGCTGGGTGCATCACCTGGAGATGTCCGCCCACGACCTCGGCGGCGCGGTCCTCGGCTGGCTAGCCAACACCACCGCCTCCGCCATCTTTGGGCTGGTATGGGGTGTCGTGATCGTCGCGCTGGTTACGCTGGTGCGCCGTATGCGCGCCGGCGCGACCCCCGCGCATTAGAACCCTGTCTCGCCGACGTCGTCGGGGCCTATGCTCGTGGCACCGGAAAGCGGTTCCACTTCGTCTCGAAAGCGACCCGACCTGTGACCGAATCCCCGTTGGACAACACCGCTGCGGCGCAGTCCATCGATATCCCCGTTTCCGAACCCACGGATACTCCCCCGATGGAGCCAGCCGCCACGGAGCATGACGCGAGCGCTTCGGAGCACCGATTCCTGCACGAGGCCGGAGCGTCGTTCGCGCCGACCCACCCCTTGGCCACGGGCCCGGTGACCGCCCCGCCCTACTCCGTGGACGGTTTTGTCCGGGAATTCCTCCAAGAACTCAACTACGGCCAGGGCGTCCCGCTCTCCCGGTCCTCGCTCAACGACCAGTACCTGGCACTCGCCCGCACCGTGCGCTCCTATATGACCGCGCGCTGGCTGGAGACCGCCCGCAAGCGACGCGCCAAGCCCTCCAAGATGGTCGGCTATCTGTCCGCGGAGTACCTGCTGGGCCGCCAGCTCGACAACGCCCTGCTCGCCATGGATCTGACCGAGATCGCCGAGGAGAGCATGCGCGCCTGCGGCATCGACCTCGACGCGTTGCGGGCGGTCGAGGTGGAGCCGGGTTTGGGCAATGGCGGCCTCGGTCGTCTCGCCGCCTGTTTCATCGACTCGCTGGCGACCATGGGTGGTCAGTGCATCGGCTACGGCATTCGCTATGAGTACGGCATCTTCCGCCAGACCTTCGTCGACGGCCGGCAGGTCGAGGTCGCCGACAACTGGCTCGCCATGGGGGCGCCCTGGGAGATCCCGCACCCCGAGATGGAGGTGCCGGTCCACTTTGGCGGGCATACCGAGCGGTATACCGGCGAGGACGGCCGCGAGCGCAGCCGCTGGGTGCCGGCCTGGGATGTGCTCGGCATGCGCTACAACTACATGGTCCCCGGCTATGGCAATGGGGCCGTCAACACGCTGCGCCTGTGGCGGGCGCGGGCCCCCCACGGCTTT
>CAKZIH010000292.1 GCA_936931335.1 uncultured Nostocoides sp.
CCGCCTAACCACAACAAGGAGAACGCAGCGCTACACCACTACCAGGGACTTGACCAGACAGGCGCGCTCCTGTCGATAGAGATGGACCCGGATGCTCGCCTCCAGGTTGAACCGGTCAGTGGCATCTTTCAGCGAGCAGCCCGTTAGTTCTTCGATGAGGTGCATTCGGTAGAGCAGTGAATGCCGGTTGAGATGCAGGCGACGTGCCGTGGCGCTGGTGTTCATTCCCTCCTGGAGGAGAACATCCAGCGTGTGCACTAGCTGCCCCTTCCGGGCTGCGTCGTAACCAAGGAGGGGCTGCAGGAGATCGATAGCCAACATCATGCTTTTCGGATGGTGGCGCAAGACGTCGATGAACCACCCGCGTTCCAACTGGCAGTTCTCAACTGTTCCCCCCGGAGTAGGCGTGGTGCGCTTTGCGAGGCCGACATCTTCGGGCGCCGCGTCCGCCTTCGCCGATGCCGAGGACGGCGTTGTGCGTTGCGGCGCATTGCAGGTCAGAAGCGGCAAGAGACTGCGGGTGATATCGGCGAAGGGCACCTCCCATGGCAGCAGGACGAGGGGAAAGGCGTGCTGGTCGGCCAGTGGGATGAGCGATGCGAGCAGTTGCTGTACCGGCGCGGACGGTGGGGGACTGAGTACCAGCCCGGCGGCATATGAACTCACCAGGTAAGCCAGGAAACCACGCACGCCTGGCTGTCGCAGATCGGCCCCAGTGGACAGGACCAGGTCGCCATCACGCACGAAGGCCTCCGCCGGGGCATGCATGATGTCCACCCATCGCACGGTTCGGTTGAGGCCATCATGCCCCGCAACGATCGTCCCCTGGTCCAGCGGCGGCACCGTTAATGCCCGAGCCGCGGTCATGGCCTGCGTAGATGTCACCTCAAGTTGATATCGCACCTGCGCGGGGTGGGGAAAGCACCATTGGGCCGCCGCGCCGAACGGTCGTCAGTCGTTCACGGTGTGGGCGGGAGGGGCTCCGCCGGCGAGCGCCGACTCAACGCCATCCCTAGCCCGAAAACGACCAAGGGGAGCAGGCCGAAGATGATGGCGAGTGTGGTGGATCCACCGACGATCAAGGTGAGGTTGCGAACGACTAGGGCGAGGGCCGCCGCCAACGCCAGGCTTGCGGCCACGCCGAGGACAACTTGGCGAGTGGCACCGCCCCGGCGCCGGAAAAAGAGCACCACGGCAATGGACGTCATGAGCCACAGGATGGCCAGCCACAGGATTCCCAGTCCGCCGAGGGGTCCGAAGATCTGTACAACCGGGTCGAGCCCGATGGCCGCCAACGCGACCAGGATGACGATGGATGCTGCACTGACGGCCACTGACGCATTGGAGGGCGAGCCGAAGCGCGGGTTTACCTCACCGAAGCGCGCCGGGATTACACCAACTCGTCCGAGGACGAAGGTGTAGCGGGAACTGATGTTGTGAAACGCCAGCGCACAAGCGAAGACGCTGACGAACCAGAAGAGGTTCGTTAGATCCTGGCCGAGAACGCCTAGGTACTGCCGAGCTGTGTTGACCATGAAGTTGTCGGGGTCCTTCTCGGCCACGGCGATCGCATCATGACCGCCGTTGCCTTCGACAAGCGCCCAGCTGGAGAGGGCATAGAAGGAGGCCACGATGCCGACCGCCCAGTAGGTCGCTCGGGGAATGCTCCGGTCGGGGTCGCGCGCCTCGTCTCGGAACACTGCGGTGGCCTCGACCCCAACAAATCCCCACAAGGCATAAAGCAGCGCGATCCCGAAGCCGCCAGCGATGCCATCGGGAGTGAACGAGTCGCCGGTGATGCCTCGGGTCCCCCCCTTGGCCACGATGACGGCATCGAGGACGAGCAGAATCGCCACCTCGGACACCAGGAAGATCCCCAGGACCTTGGCGCTCAATTCGATGTCCCGGTAGCCAAGCCAGGCCACGATGATCAGCACCAGCACGCTCAGCAGCCACCACGGTATGGAAGGGCCGCCGATCCGTTCGATGAGCGCGCGCAGGATGACCCCGTCGTATGCCGAGACGCCTAAGAGAGTGGCCATGTAGGCGGGCAGCGCGAGCGTAGCTGCGCCGGCCCCGGCGCGGCGCCCCAGTCCCCTGTCGATGTAGGCGTAGAAGGCGCCCGCGTCGGTGACGTGCTTAGCCATGGACACGAAGCTCGCGGCAAAGAGCAGGAAGATCACCCCGGCTACCAGGAAGGCGACCGGCATACCCGTGGTCTTGCCGAGCGCCATCCCGATCGGCACATTGCCGCCGATCGTCGACAGTGGCGCGGCCGCGGCGACGACCATGAGGACGATAGACGCGGTGCCCAGGTTGCCATGCAAATGCGTGGACGGAGATGTGGTTTCGGAGACGGCACTATCGCGGGGGTTGTGAGCGCCATCGGTAGCGACGGATTGCGCCATGAGTCCTCCTTGGCTGGAGACGGCATTCGGGTAGGTCCGGGTCGAGCCAGAGTGGTAGACCGACGGGCTGCGCCGCCATCCACCGCCCCGGTTCTTCCAACAGGTTGTCGGTTATGAGGCGCCTGGCGTCGCAGTTGAAACCGACTCCTGGGCTACTGCCGCCGCCACCAAGCCGTAGGCCACGGCATATCGAAACCCCAAGGAGCCAGCCACGTTCCCGCGGGCAACCAGGACGTCCAAGCCCACTCTTTCCTGCACCGAGCGAACCAGCTCCTCATCGGCGGCCCCGCCGCCGACTAGCACCAGCGTGCTCGGTGGCTCGTTCAGCGCGGTAGTCCCGTCCACCACCGCAGAACCGATGACGTGTGCTTTGGCGGCTAGGCGCCAGGCTCGCCATTCCGTCGGCGCGAGTCGCGCAGTGACGGGCAATAGGCCCCCAGGTGCCTGGGCAAACAGCCAGCCCAGATGACGGCCGTCCACCGGCCGCTCCAGGAAGCGACGTCGTCCATATTCGTCCTCCACGAGCGTGGCACTGACAGCACGCACGGATTCGCCGCGCTTGGCGTATTCGGCGCAGCTCCAAGAGGTTGCCAGGCCCAGTGAAGTCACCAAGGTCAGCAGCTGGCCCGCGCCGGGCACCGTTCGTTGCTCGTGGTTGCCGATCACGTCCACGGTGCCACCTCCGACGTCCACCACGGTGAACTCACCCGTAAGCCCGGGGGTGGTCGCCGCACCTCTCCGCGCGGCTTCCCCCTCGGAACCAACCTGCGTCACCGGGGCCTGAAGTATGTCGGCCAGAATCTCGCAGTCGGCTGGCGTCTCCTCGCCGGGGTTGAGACTCGCTGCAACCTGGATGCTGGTTTCGACGGCCCCTCGCCGAGTGCCCGCGGACGCGGCGATCTGCGCCAGGTCGACATGCCGAACCCGTGCACCGGGGGGAGGCAAGCTGGATTCGCGCGGGAGGGGCGCTCTCGCTGCGCGTTCCAGTGCGACCACGCCGACGAATCTGTCCCGCAGTTGAGCGGCCACGGACTGGGCATGTGCGCGCTCCAAAGGTTGCAGTCCGAACGCGGCGCATATCCAGAGTGGGTCAGTGAGTTGCCGCAGCGGGCCTCCACCCTGGCGCACCTCGATCGCCACTAGTCGAGCCGAGAGCAGCGGCTCAGTTGGGATGTCATCCACGACCGGTATAGGGGTGCTCAGGCGGTTCGCGATGAGGACGGCCTCGTCATTGCTGACGACGATCCCGCGGATGTCGATACCTCGCGTTGCCGCCGCATTTACTGCGGCGGCAACCTCATCGAAGCGCCACTGAGCTTCCGCGCAGACCACCATTGGTGCCTTGGAATCCTCGGGTATCCGAGACACCGCCACCGGTAGGCCAATCGCACTGCCGTCACCGGCCGGCGTGGGGCCATGGGAAAACTGAACACGAAGACGCCCCGTCTCGATGGGGGTCTGGACCACGGTGTCGCGAGTTTCTTTCACGGGCGGCGTTGGCGCGAACGCAGCGCGCTCGACTATTAGGCCATGCGTGCTTGCCGTGCGGCGGAGCAGTCGGACCGCCGCGTCCATAGCGCAGACTGTTCCCTTTGTGCCTCGGGTTCTGGTGGCCGCCGTCGCCAGGATCTCTAGATCCAAGCGCTCGTTCTCGCGGCACAGCACGATTTCGGTGGTGGCATTTCCGATGTCGATTCCCGCCCAGATGGTCATCGGTCGAGATCGCGCCGCCGGTAAACCTCGGCGGCTTCTCGGACCAACGCGGCACACGTGGGCGCATCTCGCGCGTCGAGACTCTCGGCGATGGCGGCCAGTTCCGCGGCACTAGAACGATGCGGCCGGAGGGCCTCGTAGATGGCCAGAATTTCTTCGGTGTCCAGGCTCGTCAGTTCTCCCGCGCGTCGCAGATTAATGGCCAATTGATTTGACCCGGACTGTTCCGCCAGTTGCGCCTGGTGCAGGAGGGTTTCACGGCTGATCCGCACATCATCCAGAACGAGATCACCACTTCGGATCGCCTCGACGGTGATGGTGTCCAACGGGCGCCGAGAATGCGCATGGATGCTCATGGCCGGAACTCCAGGTCGATGGGACGGGATTGGCGTGGTGGCGTGCATAGGGTGCGTTCGACTGCCACCATGGCGACCACTCGGGTGTGATAACGAGCTGTGATGGCCTCCTCTGTGTAGGCGTTACGCATAGGGACTGGGGTGGCTCCCTTAGCGTGTCTGGCCGCGTTGACACCGATGAGTCGATACATCTCCCGGGTGATCTGGGGTGCCACGCTGAGCAGCTCCAGGTTGGCCAGGGGTGGAAGGTCGCGTCGATGGATGAGGATCGTGCCCTTGCTCTGAAGACCGACGCCAATACCGGAACCGGCCATCTGCGATGCAGCGCGCCCGATGGATCCGAGGTCTACGCTGCCCGTGAAACGCACGATCCGAGCGGTGCACCCCTCCTCTTCCAAGCCGGCAAGGATCTCCTCGAGGACTTGATAGATAGTCAATCCGGAGAGGGTGGTGAATAGTTGCACACCGAACGCGGGTGACAGTCCAACTACTACTTCTGACGGGTCGACACCCGCAGGCGGGGGCGAATTGATCTCTGTGAGGCGATGTGGCTGAGCATTCTCTGCCTGCTCGGCCACTACGTCCGCCAGGGTCCGTTCCTGACGGACGCTGTCTATCTCCCGCTGGCGTTGTTCCGTGGGGCGATAGCCGGTCCCCGGACCGCCGTAGCTATTGGGGTCGGTGAGCGCAGAAAGCACATTCATTTCTTCGTCAAAGATCGCGGCCACCTGCAGGTATTCACCACTGACCCGTTCACGCGCCATGCCTAGGACCCGGGTGGCGAGTTCCTCGTAACCGGTCTCAGCTAGCGCGGCGACGACGTCGAGCACCGTTATCCCCCGTTGCGCGATGAGGTGGGCGGCGGTGAACACCGCGAAACCGTCTGTTGGGGGAAGGTCCTTGGAGCCCTCCGCATGTATCACTGCCTCGACGTGGTCTTGGGTGAAATCCGCTAGGCCAAGGTGCTCGAAAACGGCGGCAGTCGCCTCTGCGGCTTCACGACGCCACGCGCGAACCAATTCGGGATCTGGGGAGCGCAAGCCTCCGTCGACGACCCAATCTCGCTGCAGCAGAAGGTAGTCGTCCAGGTCCTTCGCGTTGAAGTTGGAAGGGCCGAACATATTGTCGTAAGCCGGCACTGCGCCAAACCCCGAGAAAATGAAGTCTGAGCCGGCGAGCAAGGTGGGCAAAGTGCGGCTCGTTCGTCGCATATCGGACCCGGACATGAGTGAGTCATTGCCACTGCACGATTCCAGCCCCCGCAGCATGACCATAAGGTTCTCCCCGGCCAGCTCGCGCACGCCGCCGGGCAGGGATGCGGTAATGCCGGCTCCGTCGATCCCGCCGTTCTGGACACCCTGAGCGCCGATGCCCTTTGCCAATGCGACGCAACGGGATTCGAGATAGCAGACCGATCGTCCTTCCGCTGCACCCATGAGCACCTCAGCGCCTCCTCCGCTAGACAGGCGCATCTTGATACCGCGAGATGCGTAAGCGGAGGTCAAGAACGCCTTGGACCAAGGGGTGTCGTCGCCGTCGGTGAAGACCTGCTCAGTGCCATACACGGACACTGTTTCGGCATATGAGACCAAGCCACGCATACCCATCTCAAGCTCGCGGGCTTCTTCAACCGAGCACTGGGTAAGGGCGCCCGGTGCAGGGACCTGGGAGCCGATGAGCAGCGCCATGGCGACAGCCGGGGCATCGTCAAGCACCGGCACGGTCGTCTCTAGCTCACGGAATCCGAAGGCGACCGCTGTGGCGGCATCGGCCGCGATAAGCAGCGGATCGTCGAGTCGGTTCGTGACATGTGCCTGGTTGGAGGGCGTCGCTCGGGCGCGCATCTTCGTCATGGCCATCTGCAGTTCGGGCGGTTGCAGCAGGCTGACCACCCTTGCCATCTTGGCCGGCGTGAGGCCGGTGCATCGACGCAACACCTCAGCGCGCGGAACCTGCGGGTCCACAATGAGGCGGGCGAGGTCTACATCCGCCATCTCCATCACCTCAGCGGCCACGTCATGGTCGATGGCATGCCGAGCGATGAAGTCATCTATGGAGTCGAACTCCTCGACCGACCGCGAGTCCATCTCAACGAGGCGACCTGTGTCATCGATCACCCAGGATGGCTCCGGATCGGCCGGTGAATGGTGGGCGATCATACCCAAGTCAGCATTCACTGCCGCGACGCCATCCAGATTGACGGGCTGGCGATCCATCATGGTGAACCGACCTAGCGGCCGATCAGAATTGCTGGCGGACATACCGGGACCTCTCGGGAGGGGTTGCCTCCTCCAACCGAACCTTCCGCTAGAGCTATATGCAACCGCAGGCGGGCTACCTTCCAACAGGTTGTCCGGCGATGCGGATGGGCGCCTTGACTTGTTGTGCGCTTGTGACAGCGGACAGCTGCAGCCAGGGTGGCAAGCGAGTCAACCGGGCTCGTTGGCGAGCCAGGCGTCGATGTCGGCCAGGGCGTTGGACTGGACTCCGGCCGGAGCGCGGCTGGCGTGGATGGAACCGCGGGCGAGTTCGGCCAACTCCGGATCACTCAGGCCGAGGGCGTCGCGGGCGACGGCATACTGATCGACCAGCCGGGAGCCGAAGAGCAGGGGATCGTCCGCACCTAGCGCGACCGGGATGCCCGCCGCCATGATCCGGCGCAGCGGCACATCCTGCGGATCGGCATAGACGCCGAGACTGACATTGCTCAACGGGCAGACTTCGAGGGCCACTCCGGCGGCCGCGACCCGGTCCAGCACCCGCGGATCCTCCGCCGCGCGCACGCCGTGGCCGATCCGGTCGGGCCCGATTGCCGCCAGGGTCTGGGCGACCGCGGTCGGCCCGAGCAGTTCGCCGGCGTGCGGCACCAGCGCCAGGCCGGCGCGCCGGGCTATCGCGAACGCGGGAGCGAACTCCTGGGTGTCACCGCGCCGTTCGTCATTGGACAGACCGAAGCCGACGACGGTGCCGGGGGCATCCCCGGCATACCGGGCAGCAAGCCGGGCCAGCGTTCGGGCATCCAGCGGGTGCCGGATCCGTGACGCGGCAACGATGATGGCGACCCCGATCGGCTCCGCGGCGGACACCGCTGCCGCCTCGTCGAGCACGATCTCCAGCGCGGGAGTTAGCCCACCCACCGCCGGGCCGTATGACGTCGGGTCGACCTGCAACTCCAGCCACCGCGAGCCCTCGGCGAGGTCGTCGAGCGCCGCCTCCCGCACCAGGCGTCGCAGATCCGCCTCGGTGCGCACGCAGTGGCGCGCCGCGTCATACAGGCGCTGGAAACGGAACCAGCCGCGCCGGTCGCGCACGCTGACCAGTTCCGGGGGCCAATCCGCGGTCAGCGCATCCGGCAGCACTACCCCGTGCGCGATCGCGAGTTCTTGCAGGCTCGCGATCCGCAACGAACCGGTGAAATGCAGGTGCAGATGCGCCTTGGGCAGGGCGGCGAGGTCGCGGTTCAGCTCAGCCCTCGCGCGGCGTACCCGGCTCGGCGTCGCCAGCGGCTAGCTCGTCGAGCTCGTCCGCGCTGCGCCCGCCCCCGACGCTCTCGACGCCGTCGTCGCTCAGGTCACCGGCGTCCGCATCCGGCACGTCGCCGAAGTCCGGGTCGCCCGCGAGATCCGCGCGGAAGTCCACACCGGACTGCGGGTCATCGAGGTCCACATCGGAGTCAATCAAGCCCGTCCCCGGCGCCACCGCCGCGTCGGCGTCCACGCTCCTGACAACATGCATCGCGCTCTCCTCGGGGCTGGCGTCGCCGCCGTCGACCCCCAGGTCGTCCCCGACCAGGCCCGCCTCGGCATCCGGGGCCGCACCCTCGTCCGGGGCCACCAGGCGCCCGGCCCGCTCGTCGCCGACCTCGGCATCGCCCAGCCAATCCTGCTCGGCCGGGATGGCGTCGGGGTCGTCGCCGCCGACGCTGTCCGCCGCCATCCCCGACTCATCATCCGGCGCGCCATACGCGCTGTCGGGGTCGGGGATCTCCTGCCGGATGCGCTGCTCGATGGTCTCGCCCTCGCGCTGCTCGGTGGCGGTCAGCCCGACCATCCCCGAGACACGGTCCACATCCGGCGGCGAATAGCCCTTGTCCAGCACGTCCTCAACACCCTCGTCGATCAGGGTGTCCTCGGGCTGGAGCTGATCCTCGGCGTCCACGCCATAGGTGCTCAGGTCGTCACTGATGCTGTCCTGTTGCTCCGACATAACCCGATCCTAGGTGGCGTCCACCGACAACCGGTCGGTTGCCCTCGGCTCACTTGTCCTGCGGCTCAGTTGTCTTGCGGCTCAGTTGTCCTGCGGCTCAGTTGCCCTCGGGCGTGCTGGCCGTGGCCGTATGCCGCGCGCTCAGCTTCTCCGCCGCCGCCAACGCCACGCAGGTGGCCACCCCGGCCATCGCCGCCTCGACCTCCGCCAGGACGGGGAAGGACGGGGCCAGGCGGATATTGCGGTCGTCCGGGTCCTCGCCATACGGGAAGGAGGCGCCGGCCGGCGTCAGCACGATCCCGGCGTCCTTGGCCAGGCCGACCACCCGGGCGGCCGTGCCATCGATCACATCGAGGTTGACGAAGTAGCCGCCCGTGGGCTTGGACCAGGTCGCGATCTCCAGCCCGCCGAGTTCCTTGGACAGGGCATCTTCGACCGCGGCGAACTTCGGGGCCAGGATCTCCCGGTGGCGAACCATGTGGTCGCGCACGCCCTGGGCGTCCTTGAAGAACTGCACATGCCGCAACTGGTTGACCTTGTCCGGGCCGATCGAGGCGAACTGCAGGTGCTTCTGATACCACCCGATATTGCCCTTGCTGGCCGCGAGCACCGCGACACCGGAACCGGCGAAGGTGATCTTGGAGGTCGAGGCGAACATGATCGCCCGATTCGGATTCCCCGCCGCCGAACACAGCGAGATGATGTCCTCGCTCTTGGCCTCCTCCTCGGTGAGGTGGTGGAAGGCATAGGCGTTGTCCCAGAAGATCTTGAAATCCGCCGCCGCGGCGGGCATCGCGGCAAGCCGGGCCGCCTTCTCGTGCGAGATCGTCGAGCCCACCGGATTGGCATAGGTCGGCACGATCCACATGCCCTTGACCGACGGGTCGTCGGCGATGAGGCGCTCGATCGCGTCCACGTCCGGGCCGTCCTCGGCCATCTCCACGCTCACCATCTCGATGCCGTAGGAGGCGAGCATGGTGAAGTGGCGGTCATAGCCCGGCACCGGACAGACGAATTTCACCGACTGTCCCTGCCAGGCGTCCCCGTCCACCGGTCCGTGCAGCAGCATCTGCACCAGACAGTCGTGCATCATCGTCAGGCTCGAGTTGCCGCCCACGATGACCTGGTCCGGCTCGACCCACAGCAACTCGGCGAAAATTTCCCGCAGCGCCCGCAGGCCGGTCAGCCCCCCGTAGTTGCGCACATCGACGCCGTCCTCGTCCCGATATCCCGTGGGCAGGCTGAGCAGGTCGTTGGCCAGGTCGAGTTGGGCGGCGCTGGGCTTGCCGCGGGTGAGATCCAGCTTGAGGCCCTGATCCTGCAGCGCCGCATAGGCGGCACGCTTGTCCGCCAGGAAGCGCTCGAGTTCGGTGGGGGAGAGGTCGGCGAGGGGTTGGGTGCTCACCCGCCCATTCTCCCAGTCCGGCTGGCCGCTGGGGGCGGTCAACCGGCATACGAGCACGGCGTAGTTGCCGTGGCGGCGGTATGCGGGTGAGTTCGCCGGTTTTCGCCCCGCCGGGCATCGTCCCGTATGCTGTCTCATCGGTACCACCCGGGGCCGGGCGCACGCCTGCCCCGAGTAGACCGAAGGGAACCTGCGACTCAACCCGCGCGTTCCTTAGGGCAGTGGCTCAATTGGTAGAGCACCGGTCTCCAAAACCGGCGGTTGGGGGTTCGAGTCCCTCCTGCCCTGCGTTGCCGGCCCGGCAGCCGCAGCACAGCCCGTATGCAGCAGTGAACCCGTATGTAGGAGCGAAGTGACCGACGTCGACGCGAGGGGCCGAGGCGCGCATCCGCCCGCCAGGAGCGCCGAGAAGCTCGGTCCCGTGGCTCGGCTGCGGCTGTTCGTTCGGCAGATTCTCGACGAACTGCGCAAGGTCGTGCGCCCCACGCGCTCGGAGTTGGTCAATTACACGATCGTCGTGATCGTCTTCGTGACGGTAATGATGGCGTTGACCGCCGCTCTGGATTTCGGCTTCACCAAGCTCGTGCTTTGGGTGTTCGGCGGCTGATCCGCGCCTCGGCCGTCGAGGCCGCCCGCCGCACGCCAGTAGACAAGTAGAGGAACGCAGTCATGTCGCAGGAAACGACCGGCCCCGCGGACGCGGAGTTCGCGCAGCCCGCCGACGCCGCGGACACCGATGCCATGGAGACCGAGACCGTGGACACCGAGACCGTGGACACCGACGCCCCGGATGTCGATGAGGTCGACACGATCGACTCCGACGTCGACGCCACGGACGAGGTCGAGGCGCCGGCCAACGAGAATGTGGCCGGTGATGAGGACGGCGACGCCCTCCCCGAGGACCCGGTGCAGGCGTTCAAGGACGAGCTAGCCACCAAGTACGGCGACTGGTACGTCATCCACTCCTACGCGGGCTACGAGAATCGCGTCAAGCACAACCTTGAGACCCGGATGACCTCCCTCAATATGGAGGACTACATCTTCGAGGTCCAGGTGCCGATGGAAGATGTCACCGAGATCAAGAACGGCCAGAAGAAGCTGGTCCACCGAGTGCGGATGCCCGGTTATGTCTTGGTCCGGATGGAGCTGACCGACGAGTCCTGGGGCGCCGTGCGGCATACCCCCGGTGTCACCGGCTTCGTCGGCAATGCGCATGCCCCCGTCCCGCTCTCGCTGGACGAGGTCTTCACCATGCTGCGTCCGGCCGACCTGGAGACTCCCAAGGCGGCCGGCACCGGCGCTGGCACCGCGTCCAAGGGCGCGGCCACCACGACCGTCGTGGACTTCGAGGTCGGCGAGTCCGTCACCGTCATGGAGGGTCCGTTCGAGACCATGGCGGCCACCATCTCCGAGATCAACCCTGATACTCAGAAGCTCAAGGTGCTGGTCTCCATCTTTGGCCGGGAGACCCCGGTCGAGCTCGGCTTCACTCAGGTCGCCAAGCTCTGATCCCCTGATTTCGGGACCCGCTCTGGGTCCCGGCGCCGGGCGGGGGCTTCCCCGTCTGGACCGCAACCGGGTCATCGCCCGCTGGCGTCGGCCCACGACATATGAGGAAAAAGCTATGCCTCCCAAGAAGAAGGTCTCCGGCTTCATCAAGCTGCAGATCCAGGCCGGCCAGGCCACCCCGGCACCGCCCGTCGGTCCGGCGCTCGGTCAGCACGGCGTCAACATCATGGAGTTCGTCAAGGCGTACAACGCCGCGACGGAGTCCCAGCGCGGCAACGTCATCCCGGTCGAGATCACGGTCTACGAAGACCGCTCGTTCACCTTCATCACCAAGACCCCGCCGGCCGCCGAGCTGATCAAGAAGGCCGCCGGTGTCGCCAAGGGCTCCGGTGAGCCGCACAAGACCAAGGTCGCCAGCCTCACCGCCGACCAGGTCCGCGAGATCGCCCAGATGAAGATGGAAGACCTCAACGCGAATGACGTGGACATGGCGATGCGCATCATCGCCGGCACCGCGCGCTCGATGGGTATCAACACCCAGCTCTGATCCACCCTCGACCCGGGCCGGCGGTATGCCGGGCCCGGGGTGGGAGGGGCCGCGCTGGCCCCGCACCACACCTCCATACGCATCACAAGGAGCAGCTATGCAGCGCAGCAAGGCCTATCGGGCCGCCGCAGAGAAGGTCGACCAGGACAAGCTCTACACCCCGGCCGAGGCGGTCCGCCTCGCCAAGGAGACCTCCAGCACCAAGTACGACGCGACCGTCGAGGTGGCCTTCCGCCTCGGTATCGACCCGCGTAAGGCCGACCAGCTCGTCCGGGGCACGGTCAACCTGCCGCACGGCACCGGCAAGACCTCCCGGGTCCTCGTCTTCGCCAATGGCGATCGTGCCGAGGCCGCCCGCGCGGCCGGCGCCGACCACGTCGGCTCCGACGACCTCATCGAGAAGGTGGCCGGCGGCTGGCTCGACTTCGACTCCGTCGTCGCCACCCCCGACCTGATGGGCAAGGTCGGTCGCCTGGGCAAGGTGCTCGGCCCCCGTGGCCTGATGCCGAACCCCAAGACCGGCACCGTCACCATGGACACCGGCAAGGCCGTCTCGGACATCAAGGGCGGCAAGATCGAGTTCCGCAACGACAAGCACGCCAACCTGCACTTCATCATCGGCAAGACCAGCTTCGACGAGAAGGCACTGCTGGAGAACTACGTCAGCGCCCTCGACGAGGTCCTGCGACTGAAGCCGGCCGCCTCCAAGGGCCGCTTCCTGGTCAAGGCCACGATGACCACGACCATGGGCCCCGGCATCCCGCTGGACACCACCAAGACCCGCGGTTTGCAGGAGGAGGAAGCCTCCGCCTGAGGCGGTAGCTCCCCACGCTAGGCAACGCCATACCGAATGGGCGGGCCGGTCAGTCGACCGGCTCGCCCATTCGTTTTTCGGGTTCGCGGGAACGGATCCGGTGAGACCTCGCGTCCTAGCGCGCATAACCGGGGCGAAGGCGTCACCGGATAGCATTGACCTGATGGCCACCGTGCAGGTATGGCCGTTCCACGCACCTCAGATGGGGGAATCACCCGTAATGGCTAAGCGCACCATGTCCATCGCCGCGGTTGTCGCCGCGGCGGCCCTGAGCCTGTCCGCTTGCGGCGGCTCGGACGACACCAAGACCACCACGTCGTCCACGACCACCTCGGCTGCCGCCAGCAGCACGAGCGCCGCGTCCAGCACCTCGGCGACCACTTCGGACACGGCGTCCTCGACCAGCACGGACACCGCTACGGCCACCAAGTCCGCCACCAGCAGCGACACCGGCACCGGCGCCACCACCTCCCTGGCGGACGCGAAGGTCGGCGACGAGGTCCCGGCCACCGAGCTCAGCACGGCCATCCTCGCCGCGCTCAAGGAGGCCAAGACCGGTCACATGACCATGGACCTGAGCGGGATCAAGGCCGAGGGTGACTTCGAGGTTGTCGGCGACACCCAGAACACCAAGATGACCATGGAGATGGGCGGTCAGAAGGTCGACGTCATCTCCGTCGACGGGGTCACCTATATGAAGGGCATGACCGGCGATAGCGACAAGTGGGTCAAGGCCGACACCGGCGAGAGCACCAATCTCAACGCCTTCGACCCGGCCACGATGAGCAAGGCGCTCGGCGACAGCACCGCCAAGGTCACCAAGAAGGACGGCTCCGGCACGACCTACTCGATGGAGATGAACCTGGCCAAGATGATGGAGGCGATGGGTACCGCCGCCCCGACCGGTGCCTCCCTGCCGGACAGCATCCCGGTCGTTTATGTCCTGGATGACCAGAACCGGGTCCTGTCGACCACCGTCGACATGGGCACTAAGATCACCAGCGAGTACTCCGACTACGGCAAGAAGGTCGACATCTCGGCCCCGCCGGCCTCGGACGTCACCACCATGTGAGTTAGGTTCACTCCGGTCACGGCCGGCCTGCCCTTTGGGGTGGGCCGGCCGTTGCCGTATGGGGTGAGTCCGCCGCGGCGAGCACGCGGCATACCGGCTTGGCGGGGTGGATCCTGTTGCCTCACGTCAAGATGCCCGCTTGGGGTGAGTCGTTGACTCGTTCTGG
>CAKZIH010000293.1 GCA_936931335.1 uncultured Nostocoides sp.
GGTGCCGCGCGTCGGCTAGCCGGCCATTTTGGTTATCCGGGGCATTGGCCATTCGGGGCATATCGCGGACAGGCGTGGCCGCCGGATTGCCTCGTCAGCGGTCCCTCGTCCAGCCGTAGGTCATATCTGGCTCGTTCTCTTCGTTGCGGCTGCCGTCGTTCTCGTCCAGGGGCCGGAAGCCGTGCCGCTCGTAGAAGGCGCGCGCGTCGGTATTCCGCGTGAAGACCCGCAGGGTCAGCCGGCCCGGACTCGCGCGGTAGGCCTGCGCAAGCAACTGGCTGCCGATCCCGCGGCGGCGCTGCTCCGGTGACAGGTAGAGGTGCTCAAGCACATCGTCCTTTACCGCGACGAACCCGAGAAGCTGCGGCGCGTCGAGTTCCTGAGCGACCCAGACCTGGCACTGCGGCATGACGACGTGGGTGACCCACCAGCGGGTTTCGTCATGGTCATACCGGCGGGGCAGGTAGGGCATCGCCGCGGCACGGGAGGCCAGAAATACGGCGGTGATCGCGTCGGCGTCGTCGCTGCCTGCCGGTCGGACCACGGCAGGTGGCCGCGGGCTCGCTCGAGTCATGCTCGGACTTAGCGCGGCTGGATGGTCGGGTCGGTCTCGGAGATCCCTGGGGTGCGGGTCAGGTTGAGCCGGCTCCCGCCGAGGGCGTCGGTGCGGATGATGTCTAACTGGCGGGTGGCGTCCGGGCGCCAGCCGAGGACCACCGAGGTGCTGCCCGGGATCCCCTGGGGGGTGCGGATCTGTCCGGGGATTTCCAGGCGGGTGCGGGCGCCCTCGGGCGCGGTGTCGGGGTCCAGCCGGTAGGCGTGCTGATCCTTGCCGCTGCGGTAGAGCACGGTGCCGCTGCTCTCGACCGAGGGGGTGCCCTCATACCAACTGGCGTCGGTCAGCCGGGTGAGGTGGTCCGGGTCCTCGCCGGCGGACCCATCGTTAAGGTCGTAGCGATAGACGTCGAACTGACCCAACCGGTTGGAGGCGAAGACCACGGCCGACCCGTCGGGGGTGAACGAGGCGCAGCAGTCCTCATCCATCTTTTCGCCACCGGGCTCCCCCGCGACATAGTGCGGATTACCGCCATCGGCGTCCATGATCCAGATGTCCAGGTTGGCGTTCAGCCCGTCGCGCCGGTTGTAGACGATGCGCTCCCCGTCGGGCGACCAGGTCGGCCAGCGTTCCTGGATCTTGTTGCCGGTCGACGTAAGATTGCGGATCTCGCCGGTGCCCAGGTCCTTGACCATGATGTCGAGGGTCCCGCTCGGGGTGGCGGCGGATGCCCAGGCGATCTTGGTGCCGTCCGGGGAGAAGCTCGGGGTGATGTCGGGAACGCCGTTGGCGGGGTGCAGCCGGCTGGCCACACCTCCCCCGGCGGCCGGGCGAGTAGATCGGAAGAGCAA
>CAKZIH010000294.1 GCA_936931335.1 uncultured Nostocoides sp.
GGTCGGCGCGGGGAGGGTGGGCTCGCCATACGGGAACTGCATGGGCGAGCCAGCAGGAGCCGACGCGCCGCCAATCGCCCGAGCGGGCTCGCCGCCGGTCTGCGGCTGCACACGCGGCGCCGGCGAGGCGTGCTCATTCGCCTCATACTCCACGGCGCCCGCCTGCACGCGCGCCTCTTCCAGCGCCTTCACCGGGTCCTCCAGTTCCGTGCCAGCAAAGGGGTTGCCCTGGTCCTCGCCCGGGTCCACCCATTCCTCGTCCTCCTCCGGCCCGGAGGTGCCGGCGCCGCCGAGGGTATTGCCGATCCCGCGCAGGGCGTCGGTCAACTCCGAGGGAATGATCCACATCTTGTTCGCGTCCCCACGGGCGATCTGCGGGAGGGTCTGCAGGTACTGGTAGGCAAGCAGCTTCTGCGTTGGCTTGCCGCGGTGGATCGCGTCAAAGACCTGCTGGATCGCGCGTGCCTGACCCTGGGCCTCCAGGACCCGTGCCTGCGCCGAACCCTCGGCCCGCAGGATCTGGCTCTGCTTCTCACCCTCGGCGGTGAGGATCTGGCTGGCCTTGACGCCCTCGGCGTTGAGGATCGCGGCGCGCCGGTCCCGCTCCGCCTTCATCTGCTTCTCCATCGACTCCTGCACCGACATCGGCGGGTCGATGGCCTTGAGCTCGACGCGGTTGACGCGGATGCCCCACTTGCCGGTGGCCTCGTCCAGCACCCCACGCAGCTGACCATTGATCTGGTCGCGGCTGGTCAACGTCTGCTCGAGGTCGAGGGAGCCGATGACATTACGCAGCGTGGTCACCGTCAACTGCTCGATGCCCTGGATGAAGTTGGCGATCTCGTAGACCGCGGACTTTGCGTCGATCACCGAGTAGTAGATGACGGTATCGATGTTGACGACCAGGTTGTCGCTGGTGATCACCGGCTGCGGCGGGAAGCTGACGACCTGCTCACGTAGGTCGATATTGGCGCGCACCTTGTCCACGAAGGGCACGAGGAAGTGGATACCGCCCTCCAGGGTGCGCGAATAGCGCCCCAGCCGCTCGATGATCAGCGAGGTCTGCTGCGGCACGATCCGCACCGTGCGCAGCACCACGATGATGGCGAACAGCAGGAACAGCGCCAGGACGATGATTCCGGGACCCATCTGCCTCATTCCTTTCGCTTTGCACCTGGCCTGTATGGCCGATGCATCCGATAGATGTGCGTTCTGCCGTGCAGGTTCCCGTCGCCGACGTATGCCGTGTGCCCGCCTCCGCGGGCGGCCCGACTCAGCGGTCCGGCAACTGCTGGCGTTCACCGCTGACGATCGCGGTGGCGCCGTGGATGGCGACGACGCGGACTTCCTCGCCGGCCTCGCAGACCCGGCCCCCGTCGGCCAACCGGGCCGACCAGGTCTCCCCGGCCAGCTTGATCCGGCCATCGTGCTCGGTAACCGCCTGCACCACGCGGGCGCTACGGCCTACCAGCGACGAGGCGCCGATGCCGTGATCGGTGCCGCTCTCCAGGAAGCGCGATTTCACCAACGGCCGGACGAGCACCACCAGGACGATCCCGATGACGGCCGCAATGATCACTTGCGCCGCAAAGGGGGCACCGAACGCCGCCGCCAGCGAACCGGCCAAGGCGCCGCCGGCGAGCATGACGAAGACGAAGTCAACCGTGGCCACCTCGATCGCGGCCAGCGCCAGCGCCAACCCCAGCCAGCCCAGCCACTGATTGTCAGCGAGCCAGTCCATATCGCCCTCCTAGCTCTGCGGTGCGGTTTGTGCGCCCGGCGCGCTCTGGGCGGCGCGGGCGCTGTAGCGGTCGCCGTGCTGGTCCAACACCAGCGGGAAGCCAAAGGTCTTGGTGAGGTTCTCCGCGGTCAGCGTGATCTCGATCGGCCCCTGAGCGACGACCTCGCCCTCGCGCAGCAGGAGCACATCGGTGAAGTGCGGCGGGATCTCCTCCACGTGGTGGGTGATCAGCACCAACGTCGGCGACATGACATCGGCGGCGATCTCCCCCAAGCGGGCGACCAGGTCCTCGCGGCCGCCCAGGTCGAGGCCCGCACCGGGCTCGTCGAGGATGAGCAGTTCGGGGTCGGTCATCAGCGCCCGGGCGATCTGTACCCGCTTGCGCTCGCCCTCCGAGAGGGTGCCGTAGGCGCGGTCGGCGAGCTGTCCGGCGCCCATAGCGCTGAGCAACTCGAGCGCGCGGCTCTCGTCGAGGCGCTCATACTGCTCGCGCCAGCGCCCAACCACGCCATAGGAGGCGGTGACCACCACATCGCGCACCCGCTCCCCGCCGGGGATCCGCTCGGCCAGGGAGGCGGAGGCCAACCCGATTCGGGGGCGCAACTCCCATACGTCGACGGCGCCCAGGACTTCACCGAGGATCCCGGCGACCCCGGCACTGGGGTGCATCCGGCCGGCGGCGATCTGCACCAGCGTGCTCTTGCCCGCGCCATTGGGCCCGAGCACGACCCAGCGCTGGCCCTCCTCGATCTCCCAGTCGATGTCCTTGACCAGCGCCTTACCGCCACGCATCACGGTCACGCCCGCGAAGGCCAAGACGTCACTCATGGCCCCGACCCTACCCGCTACCCGGCTAGCCTTTGCCCCCGTGACACCCCCCTCCGACGACCCAGCGAATGGCCTCGACGGGGCGACCTTCGTCGCCGCGCTGCGCGGGGCCGCGCCCTATGTCCACGCCCACCATGGGCGCACCGTGGTGCTGGTCATTCCCGGGGAAGTATGCGCGCGTCCCGGCCTCGATTCGCTGCTCGGCGATATCGCCCTGCTGCACTCCCTCGGGGTGCGCTTGGTGCTGGTCCACGGGGCCCGCCCGCAGATCGAACGCGAGTTGGCGATCCGGGGCATTACCCCGGTCCATCACGGCGAATACCGAGTCACCGACCCGCCCACCATGGAGGCGGTCAAGGCCGCGGTCGGGGTGCTGCGGATGGATCTGGAAGCCCGGCTCTCGGCCAGCCGCAGCATCACCGTGCGCGAGGAGGCCCAGCCGCGGGTGGTCGGCGGATCCTGGGTGGTCGCCAAGCCGGTCGGCGTCCGCGACGGCATCGACCACCAACTCACCGGGACCGTGCGGCGCATCGATATCCCGCAGATCCGCGAGGCGGTGGCCCAGGGCCAGATCGTGCTGCTCTCTCCGATCGGCTACTCCCCCACCGGGGAGACTTTCAACCTCCGCAATGCCGATATCGCCGAATCGGTGGCCATTGGCCTGGGCGCGGACAAGCTGATCTTCGTGCTGGAGTCGGAGCCGGGGCGCTGGCGCTCTGAACTCGGCAGTGGGGACGCCGGGCAACTCTCCCTGAGCGCCGCCGAACCCCTGGTCAGTGCCCGCGGCCCCGAGCTCGGGCCGGAGGATCGCAACTGCATTCGTGCGGGTATCGCCGCCGTGCGCGGTGGGGTGCGCCGGGTCCACCTGATCGGCAGTCAGGGCCCGTCGCCGCTGCTGCGGGAGCTCTATACCCGCGACGGCTCGGGGTTGATGATCGCCGACGAGGACGACTACGAATCGATCCGGGACGCCACGGTCGAGGACGCCCGCGCGATCGCCGAACTCATCGCTCCGCTGGAGGCCGCCGGAGTACTGCGCCCCCGCAGCCGCGAGCAACTCGAACTCGACATCGACAGCTTCTCGGTGCTGGTGCGCGACGGGATGGTCATCGCCTGCAACGCCTTCATCGACTACCCGCAAGAGCGAGCCGGTGAATTCGCGTGCGTGGTGGTGCACCCGGCATACCGGCGGCGGGACTTGGCGGCGGCGCTGCTGCGGCGGGCGCGGGCAAGGGCCCGGGCGCGGGGCTACCGGCGGCTGTTCGCGCTCACCACGGCCACCCCGCACTGGTTCCTGGAGCACGGTTTTGTGCCGGGTGCGCGCGCCGACCTACCCGCCGCCCGGGCCCGCGACTACGACCCAGCCCGGGCATCCCTGGTGCTACTGCTGGAGAACCCATAGGTCACACGACACTACGGTAGACCTCGAGCGTGCGCTCGCCGATCGAGGACCAGGAAAACGACTCCACGGCCCGCGTCCGGCCGGCCAGGCCCATCCGGCGCGCCCGCTCGGGATCGCTGACCGCCTCATTCAGCGCGGCGGCCAGGTCGGCGACGAAGGCATCCGGATCGATCGGGGTGCCGGTGCCGTCCTGGACCTGCTCGATCGGCACCAGCCAGCCGGTCTGGCCGTCCACCACAACTTCCGGTATGCCGCCCGTCGCCGTCGCCACCACCGGCAGCTCACAGGCCATCGCCTCGAGGTTAACGATGCCCAGTGGCTCATAGACCGACGGGCAGGCGAAAACCGTTGCCGCGGAGAGCATCGCGATGACCTGTGCGCGCGGGAGCATCTCCGGCACCCAGATCACGCCCTGGCCGCCGCGGCTCTCGCGCAGCTCCTCGATCAGCGCCTCCACCTCGGCCTTGATCTCGGGGGTGTCCGGGGCGCCGGCGAGCAGCACGAGCTGCACATCCTCGGGCAGTTCCCGCGCCGCGCGCAGTAGATAGGGCAGCCCCTTCTGCCGGGTGATCCGGCCCACGAAGACGACGGACCGACGATCCGGATCCACGCCATGACGGCGCACCACATCCTCATCCGGCTGGTGCTGCCAGAGCTGCGAATCAATGCCGTTGTGCACCACGTGCACCCGGTCGGGGTCGATCTGCGGATAGCTGCGCAGGATGTCCGCGCGCATCCCGGCGCTCACCGCGATCACCGCGGCGGCGGCCTCATACGCCGTCTTCTCCACCCAGGAGGAGACCCGGTAGCCGCCGCCACCGAGTTGCTCGGCCTTCCACGGCCGCAGCGGTTCCAGGCTGTGCGCCGAGACGATGTGCGGGATGCCGCCGAGCAGAGCGGCCATATGGCCGGCGAAGTTCGCGTACCAGGTATGCGAATGCACCAGGTCCGCGCCCTCGGTGCCGCTGACCATGGCCAGGTCGACGCCCATGGTCCGGATCGCGGCATTCGCGTCCGCGAGCTCCGGCAGGTCGCCGTATGCCTGGGTGCCCACCTCCGCGCGCGGCTCACCGAAGCAGTGCACCCGCACGTCGAGATCGCCGCGATCGCGCAGGGCCCGGACCAGCTCTTGGACGTGGACCCCCGCGCCGCCATAGATCGCCGGGGGATATTCCTTGGTCAGCACATCGATACGCACGCCTTCACGCTAGTGGTTAGGCCCGCCCGCCGCCGGGTGGTTGCCGGGATTTCCTCGCCCGCTTCCTCGCCAGCGCGGCGGCAGTGCCCTAGGTTCGAGGTATGTCGGAGCGCAAGGGCTTGAAGGTATTGACGATCGTGCTGGCCGGCGGGGAGGGCAAGCGCCTGATGCCGCTGACCGCGGACCGCGCCAAGCCCGCCGTCCCGTTCGGCGGGATCTATCGGCTGATCGACTTTGCGCTGAGCAATGTCGTCAACTCCGGCTACCGACAGATCGTCGTGCTCACCCAGTACAAATCGCACAGCCTGGACCGCCACATCACCAAGACCTGGCGGATGTCCACGATGCTCGGCGGCTATGTCGCGGCGATCCCCGCCCAGCAGCGGGTCGGCAAGTCCTGGTACACCGGCAGCGCCGACGCGATCTACCAATCGCTCAACACGATCCGCGACGAGAAGCCCGATGTCGTGGCGGTGCTCGGGGCCGACCACGTCTACCGCATGGACATCTCGCAGATGATCGACCAGCACGTCAGCAGCGGCGCCGGGGTGACCGTTTCCGCCATCCGGCAGCCGATCGCTATGGCCGACCAGTTCGGGGTCATCGAGGTGGATCCGGCCAATCCGACCAAGATCAAGGCCTTCAAGGAGAAGCCCACCGACGCGGTCGGCCTGCCGGACTCTCCCGAGGAGATCCTTGCCTCGATGGGCAACTACGTCTTCGACGCCGATGTCCTCGTGGACGCGGTCACCCGCGACAGCGAGTTGGAGGACAGCAAGCACGACATGGGCGGGGACATCGTCCCGGCCTTCGTCGCCCAGGGCGCCGCGGACGTCTACGACTTCCAGGACAACGAGATCGATGGCGCCCAGGACCGCGACCGCGGCTATTGGCGCGATGTGGGGACCCTGGACTCCTACTACGAGGCAAATATGGACCTCGTCAACATCCACCCGATCTTCAACCTCTACAACTACGACTGGCCACTGCTGACCAGCTATGGCGCCCTGCCGCCGGCGAAGTTCGTCCACGGCCACCACGGCCGCTTCGGCGAGGCGCTGAACTCGATCGTCTCCCCAGGCACCGTGATCTCCGGCGGGCGGGTCACCGGATCGGTGGTCGGTCCCAAGGTGCGCGTGCACTCCTACTCCGAGATCTCCGACTCGGTCTTGATGGACAACGTCATCGTCGGCCGCAGCACCCAGATTCGCCGGGCGATCATCGACAAGGATGTGGTGATCCCGGAGGGTGCGCAGATTGGGGTCGACCTGGACCACGACCGCGACCGGGGCTTCGTGGTCACCGACTCCGGCCTGGTGGTCATCGGCAAGGGTCAGACCGTCACGGTCTGAGCGCCCGCCACCCTAAGAGCGAACGAGCCCCCGGGCACGGACAGCTCCCCATAGGCGGGGGAAACGGCATACGGTGCGCGGGTGAGTTTCCCGCAATCCGCTACGCACGAGCGGCTGCTGATCGTCAGTGATGTCGACTCCACCTTCATCGGCCAGGAGGTCATCGACCTCATCGCCGAGCGGGCCGGCACCGGCGCCGAGGTGGCGGCGATCACCGCGTCGGCGATGGCCGGGCAGCTCGACTTCGCCGCCAGCCTGCGGGCGCGGGTCGCCACCCTGGCTGGCACCCCGATCGGCGTGCTGGCGGAGGTCCGTGAGCTGGTCACCCTGACCCCGGGGGTCCCCGAGCTGCTCGCCTGGGCGGCCCGCTGCGGACACGTCATGGGCCTGGTGTCCGGGGGTTTTCACGAGATCATCGACCCGATCGCGGCCCCGCTGGGCATCCGGTATGTGCGTGCCAACCGCTTCGCCACCGACGGCGAGGTGCTCACCGGCGAGGTGGATGGCCCGATCGTCGACCGGCTCGGCAAGCGTGCGGCGTTGGAGGAGTTCGCGGCGCTGGAGGGTCTGCCGATCGCGGCGACCGTGGCCATCGGGGATGGCGCGAACGACCTGGACATGCTCGCCCGGGCCGGCATCAGCGTGGCCTTCGGCGATCGCCAACTGGTGCAGGAGCAGTGCGACCTGGTGCTGCGCAGCCACCGGCTCGATGAACTCATCCCGTTGCTGGACCGGCGCCCGGGCGCCACCGACCCCGAGCACTAGGCTGGCCCAATGCCCGCTGAACCGACGACCAAACTCCTGATCATCGGCGGAGCCGAAGATCGGCTCGGCAAGGCGCGGATTCTGCGTCGCTTCGTCAAGCTCGCCGGCGGCAAGGCCGCCAAGATCGTGGTCATCCCCACCGCCTCGTCCTTCCAGGATGAAGTCGTGGAGGCCTACACGGAGGTCTTCGGCCGGCACGGGGCTGCGGTGAGCGCGGTGGTCAACCCGGCCAGCCGCGTGGAGGCCGAGAATCCGGCGCTGGTGGCCGCCCTGGACGAAGCGACCGGAATCTTCATGTCCGGGGGCAACCAGCTCAAGCTCAGCCAACTCTTCACCGGCACTCCCGCCGGGGACGCCATCCTGCGCGCCCGCGACCGGGGCGCGGTCATCGGCGGCACCTCGGCCGGTGCCTCGATCATGAGCGAGTTCATGATCTCCCTGGGCGACGAGGGAGTCACCCCGCGCCAGCGCACCACCCAACTCACCCATGGCCTGGCGCTGCTGCGCGGGGTCATCGTGGACCAGCACTTCGGTCAGCGTCAGCGGTATGGCCGGTTGATGTCGATCGTGGCCAGCTCGCCCAATCTCATCGGCATCGGGATCGACGAGGACACGGCGCTGGAAGTCAGCGACAGCCGCACCTTCACCGTCATCGGCAAGGGTGCAGCATACGTCCTGGACTGCCGGCGCGCGGTGACCGACGCGCCCGAGGCGCGCACCGGTGCCCCCCTGCTGGTTTCCGGGGCGGTCGTGCATTCACTGCCCGCCGGCTCCACCTTCGATCTGGAAAAGCTCATGCTGGTCGATTTCGTCGAACAGCATCCAGATGTGGGAATCTCGGTGACCGTCGCCGCGTCTTCCCGTCCCTGACCCGCCAAACGCCTCGTCGCAGCCCTAGGAGCAGCCAAAGATGTCCTCCCAGCGTCCGACCCCCACTGGCCCGCTCGCTCCTGACCTGAGGATCGTCAAGGAGCAGGTCTACCGCGGCGGCAATATCTGGTCCTATCACCCGTCCATCCACCTGATCGTGGATCTCGGTGTGCTGGAGGGATATCCGAGCAACGAGATCCCCGGTTTCGCCGACCGGCTGTTGGAAATGGTGCCGGGGCTGGCCCGGCATACCTGCTCCCGGGGTCACGAAGGCGGCTTCGGTGACCGGCTGCGTGAGGGCACCTGGATGGGGCACATCGCCGAACACATCGCGCTGCAACTGCAGCAGGAGGCGGGCCACGACCAGCGGCGCGGCAAGACCCGGTCCGTGCCGGGCAAGCCGGGCTTCTACAACGTGGTCTACGGCTACACCGACGAGGGCGTGGGTCTGTCCGCCGGCCGGCTCGCCGTGCGCCTGGTCAACCACCTCATCCAGCCGGACCCGGAGTTCGACTTCGAGCAGGAGATGGATGCCTTCCTCACCGGTGCCGAGCGGACCGCCTTCGGTCCGTCGACCGCGGCGATCCTCGAGGAAGCCGTCAGCCGGGATATCCCCCACATCCGGCTCAATTCCGCGTCGCTGGTCCAGCTCGGCCAGGGCGTCTACGCCCAGCGCATTCGCGCGACCATGACCTCCAAGACCGGGGCGCTGGCCGTCGACATCGCCAGCGACAAGGACCTGACCACTAAGCTCCTCGGCTCCGCCGGTCTGCCCGTCCCCAAGCAGCAGACCGTGCGCACGGCCGACGGGGCGGTCGCCGCCGCCCGCGAGATCGGCTTCCCCGTGGTGGTCAAGCCGCTGGACGGCAACCACGGTCGCGGCGTGGTCCTCGACCTCAAATCCGACGAGGAAGTCCGGGCGGGCTTCGAGGTGGCGCGCGAGGAGTCCCGGCGCGGCTGGATCATCGTGGAATCGCTAATCACCGGCAAGGACTACCGCTGCCTCATCGTCGGCGGCCGGATGCAGGCCATCGCCGAGCGGGTGCCCGCGCATGTGGTCGGGGACGGGCAGCATACGGTCTCCGAACTGGTGGCCACCACCAATGCCGACCCCCGCCGCGGGGTGGGACATGAAAAGGTACTGACCCGGATCAAGGTCGACGAGGCCGCGATCGCGCTGGTCGAGCAGCAGGGCTTCGCGATGGACGATGTGCCACCCGAAGGCACCATGGTCAAGCTCGCGCTCACCGGCAATATGTCCACCGGCGGCATCTCGGTGGACCGCACCTTCGACGCTCACCCAGACAATGTCGAGATCGCCGAGGAGGCTGCCCGGATGATCGGGCTGGATGTGGCCGGCATCGACTTCATCTGCCCGGACATCACCCAGCCGGTCCGCGAGACCGGCGGGGCGATCTGCGAGGTGAACGCGGCGCCGGGGTTCCGGATGCACACCCACCCGACCGTCGGCGAGCCGCAGTTCATCGCCAAGCCGGTGGTCGACCTGCTCTTCCCGCCGGGCGCCCCGTCGCGGGTGCCGATCATCGCGGTGACCGGCACCAACGGCAAGACCACCACCTCGCGGATGATCGCCCATGTCATCAAGACCACCGGCAAGAAGGTGGGGATGACGTCCACCGACGGTGTGGTGATCGACGAACGCCTGGTCATCAAGGCGGACGCCTCGGGGCCGCGCTCCGCGCGGATGGTGCTGCAGAACCCCCGCGTCGAGGTCGCCGTGATGGAGGTGGCCCGCGGCGGGATCCTGCGCGAGGGCCTTGGCTATGACCGCAATGACATCGCCGTGGTCACCAATATCGCCCCCGACCACCTCGGTATGAAGGGCATCGACACCCTCGAACAGCTCGCCGATGTCAAGGCGGTCATCGTGGAAGCGGTGCCGCGCAACGGTTTTGCCGTGCTCAACGCCGACGACCCGTATGTGCGTGCCATGCGCAACCGCTGCTCCGGCAGCATCGTCTGGTACTCGCTGAAGGAGCCGGGCAGCCCGGAGCGGGAGTTCATCGACAAGCGACTGCGCCGGGGCGGCCGGGCCGTGGTGCTGGAGCAGACCGAGCGCGGCGACATGATCGTCATCAAGCACGGCACCCGCTCGATGCAGCTGGCCTGGACGCACCTGCTGCCGGCGACCTTCGGCGGGACGGCGATGTTCAATGTCGCCAACGCGATGGCCGCCGCCGGCGCCGCCTTCGCGGCCGGGGTGGGTCTGCACGAGATCCGCCAGGGTCTGCGGACCTTCACCACGAGTTACTACCTCTCCCCCGGGCGCATGAACCTGATCAACGTCCGCGGCGTGGAGACCATCGTTGACTACTGCCACAATGCGCCGGCGATGGAGGTGCTGGGTCAATTCGTCGACCGGTATGCGGACAAGAAGGCCGCCACCGCCGAATGGGGCAAGATCAGCCGCATCGGGATGGTGGCCACCGCCGGCGATCGTCGCGATGAGGACATCATCGATCTGGGCCGGGTCGCGGCGAAGTATTTCGATGTCATTGTGGTCCGCGAGGACGAGCGTCTGCGCGGCCGGGCACCAGGTGAAGCCGCGGCCCTCATCGTCCAGGGTGCCAAGGAGGCCCGCGACGCCGGCGCCCGGGTCCGACAGATCGACACCGTGCTCGACGAGGTGGCGTCCATGCGCAGTTGCCTGGCCCGGGCCAACCCCGGTGACATCGTGGTCCTCTGCGTGGACAGCCACGCCAAGGTGGTCGCCGAACTGGAGACGCTGACCAACTCCGCTCAGGCCGGCTCGCAGGAGGCCGAGACCGGTGACCCCGATCTCGACCCCACCCTGCTGGAGTCCGAGGTGACGAAGGCCGCGGCCCCCGACCCGATCGGCTAAAGCGGACGAGGAGCGACCCAGCAGACGGTCGGCCCGGGGTTCCCCGGGCCGACCATTTGGCTATTGGCTCCGAGCCGACACGGTTCGCGCCCGCCCTCAGGGCTGGCGCGTATGCAACTCCTGCGCATACCGGGCCAAGGCCGCGCGATACCGCTGGGCGTCCTCATCGGTCGCGCGTGCCAGCAGGGCCTCGATTAGGTCCGCCACTACCCCCGCCGACACCCCGGTATCGAGCCGAGCGAGGGCCCGGAAGGCGATGATCGCGGCGCTCTCCGGACGCTCGGCGACGAGCCGGTCCAGCAGCTCGAGCGCCTCGGCCGACAGGCCCAGGTTGCGCAGGCTGGAGGCGAGTTGGATTCGGGCGCGGTGGCGATGCGGTTCGGTGAGGCCGGCGTCCAGAGCGGCCTGGTAGAGCGCCACCGCCTCGGCCTCGCGGCCGGCGGCGTCGAGGGCACCGGCATACTCGTAGGCCGCGCGGGCGTCCCCGATCTCGGTATGCAGCCCCGCCGCCTCGGCAATACGGGCCTCGTCGTCGGACAACTCCCAGAGGGCGTCGAAGTCGTCCTCCCGGTCGTGCTTGCCCTGGGCCGCGGCGACCTTGCGGCGGATGTGCGCGCTGTCGTCCGAGGTGGCGCCCTGGGCGAGCAGCCAGTCCACCATCGCCACCCGCTCTTCGTGGGTCATCACGGCAACGACGTCGCCCTGGGCAGCAATGCCGGCCAGGGCAACCAGGGCCACGCTCTCGCTGGCCAGGCTCTGGACCTCACCCAGCCCGGCGCGCGCCAGACCGGTGCCGAAGTGCTCCTCGAACTCGGCGGTGGTGCGCCCCCGCAGGTAGTGCTCCTTGTGCGCGATAACCACATGGTCGGCGCCCTTGCCGGCGATCTCACCGAGAGCAATGAGGATCTCGTCGGTCCGGTCCCCGGCCGTGCTCAACGCGAGCAGCACCCGCCCACCCGGCACGGTCAATCCCCGGGCGACGTCCAGGAGCGCCTCCAGCCCAGCCTCGTTGTGGGCCAGATCGAGGATCACGGTCGCGCTGCCGCCGCTGACCGGCAGGGAGTAGATATTCATCCGGCCGGGGTTGTGCTGGTCGTCGGGGGCGAAGGTCCGCAGCCCCTGGGCCACCTGATCGGTGGGCAACCCCAGCGCCAAACCCGCGGCGGTGGCGGCCAGGACATTGGCGATGTTGTGGACTGAGAGTCCAGACAGGGTCGCCGGCACATCGAGGAGCCGGACGATCCGCTCCGTGGTGTCGTCGGGATAGAGCACTGTCACATGCCCTTCGCGCAGGGTGATCGCACGACCCCCGGCATTGAGCGCCTCGCGCAGCGCCGGGGCGGCGGGGTCCAGGGCGAAGGCCCACGGGCGGCCCGGACTGCGGGTCCGCATCGCCCAGACGCGCGGGTCCTCGCCGTTGAGCACCACCCAGCCGGTCGGCTTGGTGATGGTGGTGACGATCGCCTTGACCTCGGCCAGCTGATCGAGGGTGTCGATCCCGTGCAGACCGAGGTGGTCGGCGGAGACATTGGTGACGACCGAGACGTCATTGGCGCTGACGCCCATCCCCTTGAGCAGTAGCCCGCCGCGGGCCGTCTCCAGGATGCCGACCTGCAAACCCGGGGTGTCCAGCACTGCGCGGGCCCCGGCCGGGCCGGAGTAGTCCCCCGGCTCGATGGTTTCGCCCATGACCACGACCCCGTCGGTGGAACTCCACGCGGTGGTGCGGCCCGCGGTCATACAGAGGTGGGCGAGCAGGCGGGTGGTCGTGGTCTTGCCATTGGTCCCGGTCACCGAGGCGACCGGGATGCGCGGGGTCCGCACGGCCGGCGGGGCGCCGGCCGGAGCGTCGCGGATCGCTTCGGCCAAGGCGTTTACCTGCACGCGCGGGTCAGCGCCGGCCAACAGCGCGGCGAGCAGCGGGGCCAGACCGTCGCCGAGCACCTGGGCGCGGCCACGCGAACGCCATACGGCGGCAACGATGACGCGATCTGCCGTCGCGCCGGTCCGGGCGCGCACCCCCACCCGCGCGATTCCGGAGGCGCGAGCGACCCGCCGGACCGTATGCCGGACCAGCCGGACCAGGAAGGCCTGACGCTGTACCGAACCGGGCTTGCCCACCCGGGCCCGCAGCTCCAGGCCGGCGGCGAGCGCAGCCACCTGGT
>CAKZIH010000295.1 GCA_936931335.1 uncultured Nostocoides sp.
GACCCATCACATCGGCCAGTGCGGTACGAGCGGTCACCGCATTGACGGTGCCCACCTTGATCAGGCCGTCATCCCGGCGTATGTCGTGATCCGCCAGCGCCTGCAGGTATCCCGCCAGCCGCTTCGCGCTGGTCGAGACGGATGGCGGGTCGCCGAAGAACGCGATGCGCCGGTGGCCGTGCTCGAGCAAATGGCGGGTGGCCGCATAGGCGCCGCCGGCGTCGTCCTCGATGACGCTGTCCGCAGTGAGCTGGCCCGGGGCCCGGTCCACAAAAACCACGGGCGTGCGCTGTAGCCAGGGCTTGAGATAGGACTGGTCGGCGGCCACCGGACAGGCGATCAAGCCGAGCAACTGCCGCTGCAGCAGGGCCTCCACCGCGGCCTGCTCGTGCTCCCCGTCATACCCCAGACTGGTGACGATGACCGCTCTATGTCGTTGGCGGGCAATGGATTCCACCGCTTGAATGATCTCGGCGAAGAATGGGTCGGCGATATCCGGCACGGCTATACCGATGGCCGCATCACGGCCCGCCCGGAAGGTCACCGCGAGTTGGTTAGGGACATAGTCGAGTTCCGAGACCGCGGCCAGCACCCGCCGGCGGGCCTCCGCGGAGACATATCCCTCGTCGCGTAGCACCCGGGATACGGTCTTGGCGCTCACGCCGGCGCGCGCGGCGACCTCGCGCATGGTGCTCATCTGACGCCTTGGGGACGACGGTCGGCGGGCGCGCGTCCCAGGCGGGAAAGGACTACTGTCGCGATCTCGTGCGGCGCATGCGTGGCATCGACCGCTAGATGGGGAACCACCGGGGCGGCCAGGTCGAGCCGGTCGATCCACTCCGGATCCGGCTTGACCAGATCGCGGCCCGCCGCCCGGCGGCCAATACGCGACCGGAGTTCATCGAGCTCGATCCGCAGCCAGACCAGCATCACCTCTGCCCCGGCGGCTGCCAACTGGTCGTGAAGGGCGGCGAAGGCGGCGGGGTCGCGCCGCTCGCGAGTGAAGGGGGCCACGAGAACGACATCGGTTCCCACGCTCAGGGACGCCACGGCGAGCGCGGTGAGGGTGGCATAGCGCGCGGAGCGGGTGGCCCCGGCCAGCCTCGTATCGTCGAGATCGCGCACCCCGAGCAACTCGCCAACGACCTCCACCAGCGGCTCGGTGGCCGAGTCCAAGTCGATGAGCGCTGCCCGGCTGGCTCGGGCCAGCTGCTGCGCGACGGTCGACTTGCCGGCCCCGGGGGCTCCGGTGACCAACACGGCGAGTGGGGGCCGACTCATGGCGTCAGCCTGCCAGCCCACGCTTCCGGCCACCCCCCGAGGGTTGCCCGGGAGTTGCTCCCTCCCCCAATCGGTAGGCCGCCCCGGGCTCAGTCCGCATCCCGCCCGGCGAGATCGGTGACTGCCGGCCCCTCCAGGAGGGTCCCGTCCGCAGCGAAGCGGGAGCCGTGCAGCGGGCAACCCCACGACTTCTCCGCATCATTCCAGCGCACCACACCGCCCAGATGGGTGCACACGGCCGAGACGCGGCAGGTGACCCGTCAACGGTGGAGACGGCTTTCGGCTTGCCGGCCCGGCCACGTCCGACGACCCCTTCGCCTTCCGCCGGCGGCACATCGGGGCAATCCGTGCATTTCCGCGCCAAGGTCTGTTCCATGAGGATGCCGCCATGCGCGGCGAAGTCGGCCAGCAGTGCGTCGAGGACCGCGAGCGGGTCGATCTGGACCTGGTCGGCGAGGGTGATGGCACCCTCGATGTCGAAGGGCAGTTCCGACTCATCGCGCCACGCGACGTCCAGGCCGCCCGTGCGACAGGCGTCCAACTCGGTCCGCAAATCTTCGCCACCCTGCTCGGTGACCGCATACGTCCAGGCGGGTCGGCGCTAATAGTCGACCCCGTGCTCATCCATGAACCGGGTAAGCCAGGCCTGGCCTTCCCGGTTGGCCTCGACATAGGTCTGCAGCACCTGCTCGGAGTGATGCTTGGGAATCTCGGAAACACCGAACCTTGCAGCAGGGACAGCTTCGCGGTGGTATGCCCGGTGGTGACGGCGCCGACCCGGCGCGCCTCGAGCAGGGCCACGCGCTGTCCCGATCGGGCCAGCAGGGTGGCGGTGGTCAGGCCCGTCAAGCCCGCGCCCACCACGATGGTGTCGACCTGCGCGCCCGGGACGAATTCGCTGGTGGGAGCCGTAGGCGGGTGCGCATCGAACCAGATCGAGGTCATGAGTCATGGTCTCACTCGCCTGTGTCTCGACCCCGCTAACCGCGTGGTCATCTTCCGGCCACCACGCATTGAACCGCACGAACACGCAGTGCGTGACAAAAATCGGTGATGTCACGCTGCCTCGCCGGATCTCAGCCCGGAGAGCGGCCACACGGAGCGAGGGCCGGACCCAGCGTCGCGGTGAGCGAGCGGATCGACTCGGCGTGGTGGGCGGCGGGGGTTTGTCGCGGGTCACCCGCCACCCAGAGCAGGTAGGCCAACACCGCGAAGCCTTCCAGCGCCAGCCACAGATCCCGCCGCCGGCGCAGCGCGTCGAGATCTCCGCGCCCACCCGCCTCCCGGTATGCCGTGAGCAAGCCGGTGATCTGCCGGTCGGTCAACGGCCCATACCAGGGGTGAGCGTGCACCTGCCCGCCGACAAAGGCGAGATCGCGCGCCGGATCGCCAATCTGCGTCCACTCCCAGTCGATCAATCGTGGCGTGCCTTGGGCCACCAGGATGTTGGTGAGTGCCGGATCGCCGTGGAGTTGCGAAAAGGACGCGAGCGCGGCGAATTCGGCGGCGAGCTCGCGTCCGTATGCCCGCATCGGGGCGACGAAGGGCTCCCATACGGCCCGGGCACGGGAGTCCAGGCGCGGACTCCAGTGGGCGACGATGCCCTCGATCTCGGCGGGTAAGTCGATCCCGACCTGAGCGGAGTCGGACCGGCTCGCCGGGCCAGATGGCGCGCCGGCGGCGGTCACCGGCCCCGGGCATGGCCACTGGCGCTCGTGCAGGCGGGCGAACGAGGCCGCCAGCTCGGCGCGCATCGCATCCGTCCACTGCGCCGCGGGCAGGACCACACCCAGGACGAACGACTGCACCAGATACGGATAACTGTGTTCGGCGTCGTCGGAACCGGCCCGCTCCCCCAGCCCGATCGCCTCCATGCCGATCGCTCCCCGCCCGATCGCCTCCAGTCCGATCGCCCCCATCCCGATCACACGGGGCCCCAACCCGGCCGGCGCCAACCGCAAGCCGGTGAACTCCTCCACCGCGGGCACCGGCAACTCCCCAGTGGGCCGGCGGGCGAGGCGCAGAATCAGCGCGCCGCCCTGCTCCCCAGCGTCGTCAGCACCGGGCCCCCCGAGAGCACCGGGGTCGCCAACCCGCCATACGGAGTAGGACTCGCCCTGCCCCACCCAGGTGAGCTGGCCGGAGTCACCGACGCCGGCGAACCAATCAGGATGTCGGGCGACGATCTCCCATACCTGCGCGGCCGACCAGTCCTGCGTCACGTGTCTTCCCCCCGAGATCCGTATGTCGGCGGCCAGCCCCGACGCTGCAACACCCACTATTGTCCTGCCCAAGAGGCCCCACCCCTTCGGCTGGTAGCCAGGGCGGGGCGCGACGCGCACTGCAAGGAGGCATCGTGGCGACCTACGTCTACCAATTCGCCGAGGGCAACAAGGACCAGAAGGACCTACTCGGGGGCAAGGGGGCCAATCTCGCCGAGATGGTCAACATGGGCCTGCCGGTGCCGCCCGGCTTCACCATCTCCACCGACGCGTGCAAGGCGTACCTGGAGACGGGAGACGTGCCGGCGAGCCTGCGCGTCGAGGTGACCATGGCCCTGCGCCAGACCGAGGACGAGATCGGCCGGCATTTCGGCGCCGACACCCAGCCGCTGCTGCTCTCGGTCCGCTCGGGCGCCAAGTTCTCCATGCCCGGCATGATGGAGACCGTCCTCAATGTCGGCCTGAACGACCGCTCCGTCGAGGGCCTGGCCAAGTTCGCCGACGACGAGCGCTTCGCCTGGGACAGCTACCGCCGCTTGATCCAGATGTTCGGCAAGACCGTCCTCGGCATCGAGGGCGAGCTCTTCTCCGAGGCGCTGGAAGAGATCAAGCACCAGGCCGGCGCCAAGTTGGACACCGACCTGAGCGCCGAGGACCACAAGAATGTCGTCGCGGCCTACAAGCAGATCGTCCGCGACCAGACCGGTGAGGACTTCCCGCAGAACCCCCGCGACCAGCTCGATATGGCCATCGAGGCCGTCTTCAACAGCTGGAACACAGAGCGCGCCCGCCTCTACCGGCGCCGCGAGCGGATCGCTGACAACCTCGGTACCGCCGTCAATGTCATGGCGATGGTCTTCGGCAACCTTGGCGAGTCCTCCGGCACCGGCGTCTGCTTCACCCGCGACCCGTCCACCGGCCACACCGGCGTCTACGGCGACTACTTGCCGAATGCCCAGGGCGAGGATGTGGTGGCCGGTATCCGCAACACCTTCCCCCTGTCCAAACTCGAGGAACTCGACCCCAAGTCGTATGCCGATCTGCGCGCCGCGATGCGCCGCTTGGAGACGCACTACCGCGATCTGTGCGATATCGAGTTCACCATCGAGAGCGGCAAGCTCTGGATGCTGCAGACGCGGGTCGGCAAGCGCACCGCCGCGGCGGCTTTCCGGGTGGCCACCCAGTTGGTCGACGAGCGGCTGATCACCCTGGACGAGGCGCTGGAGCGGGTCAGCGGTCAGCAGCTGAGCCAGTTGCTCTTCCCCCACTTCGACGCGGGCGCGGGCATCGAGCCGCTGACCAAGGGCCTGGGCGCCTCCCCTGGCGCCGCCGTGGGCGAGATCGTCCTGGACAACGAAGCCGCCGCCGAGCACCAAAAAGCCGGCAAGAAGTGCATCCTGGTGCGCCGGGAGACCTCGCCCGAGGACCTGCCGGGCATGGTTGCCTCCGCCGGGGTGCTCACCGCGCGCGGTGGCAAGACCTCGCACGCGGCCGTGGTCGCCCGTGGCATGGGCATGTGCGCCGTGGTCGGCGCCGAGGCAATTCAGGTCGATATGACCGCGCGGACCATCCGGGTCGGTGACACCGAACTCAAAGAAGGCGATGTCATCGCCATCGACGGGGCCACCGGTGAGGTCTTCATCGGGGAGGTCCCGGTCGTCGACTCCCCCGTCCTGACCTATATCGCCGAAGGCATCGACGCGGCCGAGAAGGCCGTGCACGGCGACTCCGAGACCACCGACCTGATCCGCTCCGTCGACCGGCTGCTGCGGTATGCCGATGGCGTGCGCCGCCTGCGCGTGCGCGCCAATGCGGACACCGCCGAGGACGCCGAGCGGGCCCGGGCGCGCGGCGCGCAGGGCATCGGCCTGTGCCGCACCGAGCACCAGTTCCTCGGCGATCGCCGCCAGAACATCGAGGACCTGATCCTGGCCAACACGCCCCAGGACCGCAAGGCGGCCCTGGACGCGCTGATCCCGCTGCAGCGGGCCGACTTCGTCGACCTGCTCACCGCCATGGATGGCCTGCCCACGACGATCCGGTTGATCGACCCGCCATTGCACGAGTTCCTGCCCGATTTGACCGAGCTGTCGGTCAAGGTGGCGCTCGCCGATGCCGACGGCGGCGCCGATGAGCACGACCGGGAACTGCTCGAGGCCGTGGAGCGGATGCACGAGTCCAACCCCATGCTCGGTTTGCGCGGGGTGCGGCTCGGCCTGAAGATCCCGGGCCTGTTCGCCCTGCAGATCCGAGCCATCGCCGAGGCCGCCGTGGAACTCATCCAGCAGGGCAAGAAGCCCAAGCCGGAGATCATGGTCCCGCTCATAGGTTCCGTGCGGGAGATGCAGATCGTGCGCGACGAGGCCGAGGCGATCATCGCCGAGGTGGGGGAGGCCTCCGGCACCCCGTTGAGCATCCCGATCGGCTGCATGATCGAACTGCCGCGGGCGGCGCTGACCGCATACCGGATCGCGGAAGAGGCGGAGTTCTTCTCCTTCGGCACCAACGACCTGACCCAGACCACCTGGGGCTTCTCGCGCGACGACGTGGAGGCCGGGTTCTTCCCGGAGTATCTCGACAATGGGGTGCTCACCATCAGCCCCTTCGAGACCCTCGACGCCCTCGGCGTCGGCCAGTTGGTCAAGATCGGGGTCGAGGGCGGGCGCAAGACCCGCCCGACCTTGCACGCCGGCGTATGCGGTGAGCACGGCGGCGACCCGGAGTCCATCCACTTCTTCCACAAGGTGGGCCTGGACTACGTCTCGTGCAGCCCCTTCCGGGTGCCGATCGCGCGCCTGGAGGCGGGCCGCGCCGCCGTCATCAAGGCGGACAGCGACGCCTGAGCGTCCCCACGCCATACCTCAGCGGCGGGGGTAATCGGTTCTCGAACCGGTTACCCCCGGCGTTTGTCCTGTCGGACGGTGCCTATTTCTCCGGCCGCCGCCAGCGCCGCTCAGACGGTGGACGGCAGGTGCCGCTTGCCGCGCGCGGCACCCTCGCCGCGCGCCACCGCGCCGATGGCCGAACGCACCACGGACCAGCGGGACCGGCCGGGCTCGACGTTCGGCAGGGCGAGGCGGCATACCTTGCGGTAGACCTCGAAGGCCTGCTTGGGCAGCGGACCGGTCACATAGTGCAGGTCGTTGCGCTGCATGAGGTCGCGGATCTTGGGCGCGATCTGGGCGTAGCGGTTGGAGGGCATGTCCGGGAAGAGGTGGTGCTCGATCTGGTGGCTCAGGTTGCCGGACATCAGGTGCATGAACCGGCTGCCGACGATATTGCCGCTGCCGAGCATCTGCCGCAGATACCACTCACCGCGGGTCTCCCCCTCGATCGAGTCGGTCTCGAAGGTGTCGATGCCGTCGGGGAAGTGCCCGCAGATGATGACGGTGTTGGTCCACAGATTGCGCACCACGTTGGCGGTGAAGTTCGCGGTCAGGGTGGGCAGGAAGCCCGGGCCGGACAGCAACGGATGCAGCACATAGTCCTTGGCCATCTGCCGACCGATCTTGGTCAGCGCGGTCCTGGCGTTGGTCCGGAAGGTCTCCTTGTCCGCCTCGCTGAGCTCGTTCCAGTTCTGCAGGTTGCCCCGGGCTTCCAAGTCGTAGGCCGCGATGCCGTATTCGAAGAACATCGCGTTGACCAGATGCCAGATCGGCTGGCCGAGGTGGAAGAGTTCCCACTCCTGGTCCTCGTCCACCCGCAGCAGCCCATAGCCGAGGTCGTTGTCCCGGCCCAGGACGTTGGTATAGGTGTGGTGCAGTTCGTTGTGGCTGTGCTTCCACTGCTCGGCGGGGCTGGCCATATCCCAGTCCCAGGTGGAGGAGTGGATCTTGGGGTCGCGCATCCAGTCCCACTGCCCGTGCAGGATGTTGTGACCGATCTCCATATTGTCCAGGATCTTGGCGATCGACAGACCCACCGTGCCGATCCAGAAGGCCGGCCGGACGCCCTTGACCTTGACCCCGCTGAAGAGCAGCACCGCGCGGCTGCCGATCTCCAGCGAGCGCTGGATCGCGATGATCCGCCGGATGTATGCCGCGTCCTTGGCCCCTCGCGAATCCATCACCTCGGCGCGGATCGCGTCGAGTTCGAGGCCGATGGCCTCGACCTGTTCGGGCGTCAGGTGCGCCATCGGGTTGGGCTTGCCGGACTTCTTGGGCTCCTGCAGCCGGTCCGGTGCCGGGGCGTGAGCCAGCCGGGAGTTGATCTTCGTGGCCGCGGCGGGGGCGGCGGCGGTGGGTCGCTCGGGAGCCAGGGTCATCGGTGGGTGTCCTTGCCTTATCAGAGATCCAGGTCGCACTGACCGGCGACCGCATTCACACACGTTTGAATGGACAGCGCGCTGCCCTCATCGGCCCGGGTGATCTCCCCGGTGCGCAGATCGCGGACCGCGCCGGCGCGCAGCGGCACCACGCAGCCGAAGCAGATCCCCATCCGGCAGCCGCTTTTCATCAAGATCCCCGCGTCCTCGCCGGCATCCAGGATCGGGGTGGCACCGTCGGCGTCGACGGCGCGGCCGGTGCGAGCGAACACGATCTGCCCGCCCTCGCCCGGCTCGACCACGGTGGGCCGGAAACGTTCCACATGCAACTGCTCGAGCACACCCGCCTCGCCCCAGTGCATCTCGGCGGCGTCCAGCAGGCCGGTGGGGCCGCATACCCAGGCCTCACGCTCGGCCCAGTCGGGCACCTCGTCGGCCAGGCGCGCCAAGTCCAGCAAACCGTCGGTGTCCGTATGCCGCAGCCGTACCCGCACGCTCCCGGCGCGGTCCAGCGCGGCTAGCTCGTGGGCAAAGATCACGTCCTGCGGCCGGGGCGCCGAATGCAGCAGCACGATGTCGCTGTCATGGGCGGCGGGCAGATTGCGCAGCATCCCCATCACCGGGGTGATCCCCGAGCCGGCGGTGAGGAAGAGGATCTTGGCGGGCAGCTGAGCGGGGAGCACGAAGTCACCGGCCGCCTGATCCAGGTGCACCAGCGTGCCCGGACGCGCGGCGGAGACCAGGTGGGAGCTGACTACCCCGTCGGGGATGCGCTTGGTGGTGATCGAGATCAGCCCGTCGTCCGCGAGCGCCGAGGTCAGCGAATAGGCGCGCCAGTGGCGCACCCCGTCGATGTCGATGCCCATCCGGATGTACTGGCCGGGCCGATGCCCCTGCCAGGAGCGGCCCGGCTTGATGACCAGGGTGACCGCATCGACGGTCTCGCGGCGCACCTCCACGATCCGTCCGCGCAGGTCAGCGCCCGAGCGCAGCGGCGCGACCATATCGAGATAGTCCTGCGGGAGCACCGGGGTGACCAGCACGGAGGCGACCTTGAGCATCCCGTCGGCGAGCCCAGGCAGCAGGCGCCGCTGGGCACGCGCGGGGGCGGTCGTCATATCGGAAGTCTAACCTACGGTTGCGTAGGTTACGGTTGCGTAGGTTGGGAAAATATGGGGCCGCGAGCGCGCGCATATCCGCAGTTCAGCGGCCCTTTCTCGGTCATTCGTCAGGCTCGCTCAGGTGGGCATCCAACCAGGCGATCACGTCCGCCGTGACCTCGTCGCGGTTGGTCTCGTTGAGCAATTCGTGCCGGGCGCCGAGGTAGTACTGCGTGGTCACCGACCGCACACCCGCATCGCGATAGGCCCGCGCGACCTGCTCCACCCCGACAGTCTTGGCGCCGACCGGATCCATCGATCCCGAGAGCAGATGGATCGGCAGCTCCTTGGGCACGGCGGCGGTGGTCTTCGGGTCGTTGACCTGCGCCAGCCCGGTGAGCAGGTCGTCGAAGAAGCCGGCGGTAAAGACATTGCCGCACATCGGATCCGCGACGTAGGCGTCCACTTCGGCCGGATCCCGGGAGAGCCAGTCGAACTTGGTGCGCGCCGGGGCGAAGTCCTTGTTGTACTGCCCGAAGGTCAGCCGATCCATCAGCCCGGAGGTATGCCGGCGCCCTCGGGCCCGGCCCTGCGCGCGGGCCAGGCGCAGCCCCACCTTGCCCAGGGCGCCCGGGTCGCCGCCGGTGCCCGACAGCAGCAGACCTGCCAGCTCCGCGCCATACTGCGCGGCATACGCCCGGGCGAGGAAGGAACCCATGCTGTGACCGAAAAGGAAGACCGGCAGACCGGGGTAATCGGCCCGGGCGCGTTCGGTGACCGCGTGCAGGTCCGCCACCACGCTCCCGAAGCCATCCTCGTCGGCGAAGTAGCCGTGCTCGGCACCCGGCGGGCTGGTCTGCCCGTGGCCGCGGTGGTCGCTGGCATAGACGACATAACCGGCCCCGGTCAGCGCCTGGGCGAACCGGGCATACCGGCCGGAGTGCTCGGCCATCCCGTGCGCGATCTGGACGATCGCCTTGGGGGTGCCCGCGGGCTCCCAGATGCAGGTATGCAGCTCGACCCCACCGGGGCGGGAAATGGTCGTGGTCGTCATATCGCTCTCGCTCTCGCCTCGGGGCACTGCGGCCCCCATTGCGTGAACGATAGAGCCCACCGGCCCGGTGGCCTGCCCGGATGACAGCAACGGTTTGGCGGTCCACACTGAAGCCATGACGACGGGAAACGACCGCCCGGGCTATGGCAACACCAGCGGACCGCAGGATGGGGATATCCAGCCGATTCCGGTGCCGCAACAGCCCGTGCCGAGCCAGTCTCCGCCCGCTTCGGCCGAGACGCTGACCCGGCGGGAGATCCGGCGTAAGCAGGCCAACGGGCTGCTCGCGATCAGCGGCGGGCTGGCCACCGTGATCTTCCTGTTCATCGGTTTTGTCTTCCACGGGTGGGCGTGGGGCTGGATCGTCTTCCTGATTCCCGGCCTGCTGCGCGGCTATTTGGCGGCCAGCGAGTAACCGCCTGGTGAACGCCCGCCCCCGGACTGTCCGAGCGGGCCGCGGCTCACTATCGTCGGCCAGGTGAGCCAGATGAACCTGCGGGAATATATCGACCAGCTGCGCGTCGAGGGATACACGGTGCGCGATGACCACGGTGACGATCCGGTGCTCATCGCCCCGGACGGCATGGCCGTGGAGACGTGGCGGGAGAACTACCCCTACGACGAACTGATGAGCCGCAACGACTATGAGGTGGAGAAGTACCTCCTCCAGGTCGAGCTGCTGAAGTTCCAGTACCACGCCCAGGACACCGGGCAGAAGCATGTCCTGGTCTTCGAGGGCCGCGACGCCGCGGGCAAGGGTGGCACCATCAAGCGCTTCATGGAGCACCTCAACCCGCGCTCGGCACGAGTTGTCGCCCTGACCAAGCCCACCAATCGGGAACAGGGCCAGTGGTATTTCCAGCGGTATGTCGCCCAGTTGCCCACCGCGGGTGAGATCGTCCTTTTCGACCGCTCCTGGTACAACCGCGCCGGCGTGGAGCGGGTTATGGGCTTTTGCACCGATGAGGAATACCAGCTCTTCATGACCCAGGCGCCGACCTTCGAGCAGATGCTCGTCGACGCCGGCATCACGGTGACCAAGTTCTGGTTCTCGGTGACCCAGCAGGAGCAGCGCACCCGCTTCGCCATCCGCCAGATCGACCCGGTGCGCCGCTGGAAGCTCTCCCCGATGGACCTGGAGAGCCTCGACAAGTGGCAGGCCTATACCGACGCCAAAGAGGCGATGTTCAAATACACCGACACCAAGCAATCCCGTTGGCACACGGTGAAATCCAACGACAAGAAGCGCGCGCGGATCAACGCCATGCGCCTCTTCTTGTCGCTGCACGAGTATGAGGGCAAGGACCTCGACGTGGTGCTCGCGCCGGACCCGCTGGTTGTCGGGCGCGGCAAGAAGACCGTCGGCGACTGACCCCGCGCCGGTTCGGCCCCGCAGCCGCATACGTCGGCCGGGGCCGCACCCGGCATCGGCGTCACTGGAGCAATCAGCCCAAGTCGTTGACCAAGTCGCTGATCAACGGGGTGATGCGCAATTCCTCGGCCTCGGCGTCGGGGCTGAACCCCATCCGGACGACGACCAAGTCGGCGGAGGGCACGATGATCACCCGCTGTCCGTCGTGGCCCTGCATCCAGTAGGCATCGGCCGGCAGGTCGCGGTCAATGATTGAGCCGTCGGCCTCCCGGTTGGTCCACCACCCCGCGGCATACCCCTGCTCCTCACTCTCGGCGACTGCCTGCACACGGGTGGAGTCGGCCATCCAATCCTGCGGCAGGAGTTGCGTGCCGTGCCAGTGGCCACCGTCCAACGCGAACTGGCCGAGGGCGGCCCAGTCGCGCGGGGTGGCCCAGAGATAGGAACTGCAGACCGGGGTGCCGGTGGCGTCCGGTTCCCACGTCGCGCTGGCCAGCCCGAGTTCGCTGAAGAGTTGGGTGACCGGCAGTTCCGGGCCGGCGGAGAGCTTCTCGCGCAGATAGGCGCACAGGATGTTCGTGCTGCCGCTGGAGTACTGCTGGTAGGTCCCAGGCTCGTGGGCGAGCTCGAGGCTTGCGGCGTATGCGGCCATATTGGGTTCGCGGTAGAGCATGGTGGTGATCGGGGTGCCGAGCTCATAGGTCTCATCCCAGGACAACCCGCTGGTCATCCGCATGAGCTGATCCACGGTGATCGTCGCTTTGGCACCGGTCCACTCCGGCCGCAGGCCCGCATCGCTCGTCCACGCCACACCCTGGTGGACCGCGCGCCCGACCAGCAGGTTGGTCACGCTCTTGGCCATCGACCAGCCCAACTGCGGGGTCTGCGGGCCGAAGCCCTCCGCATACCGCTCCGCGACGAGTTCACCGCGGTGGACGACGACGACGGCCCGGGTGCCCAGGCGCTTGCGGCCGGCCGCATCCAGGTCATCGCCGAACGCCCGGCCCAGCGCGGCGCCCACCGCGGGCGCAGCGGCGGGGGCGGCGGCCTTGGCGAAGGGATTGCCGGCATCACTGACGGCGGGGGGCGCGGGGAACTTCGGCGCTGCGCCGGCCAGGGTGCAGCCATACCCCTCGGTGTAATAGGCCCGCTGCCGCGCGAGCACCCCGCGCAGACTGCCGGTCACCGCATCACCATCCCGGGACTCGCGCAGATGAGGAACCAGTGGATTGGACGGCAGATCGCTGGCCGGATCGTCCCGCCCGGCCACCAAGCGCACCGCGCAGGCGTTGTGGGCGGCATACCCGGTGCCCGTCAGCAGCAGCGGTCGCTCGTACCAATAGCCGCCCACCAGGGCGAGCAGCACGAGCGCGACCAGCGCGCCGAGGATGCGCCGTGCCCGCTTGGCCATGGCGAGCAAGCTAGTGCATCCGGTATGCCGTGTGCCGTGCCGAGCTCCCTACCGCGGGGCATGCGCTGGGTCAGCCGAACTTGACGCGCTTGACCAGTTCCCAGAAGCGCTCGCGCAACATATGGCGGGCGACCTCGTCGATGTCGTATTCGCCGCTGCGGCTGGCCAGGTCCAGCAGCAGGGTCCGGTCCAGGTCACCGGGGATATATGGCTCCCCGCGCCGCAGCTCCACGAGGGCTTCCGGGGAGGCGCTGGTGACCCAGGAGGTGACCACCTGGCGCGCGACGGCGTCGATCAGGTCGGCGGTGATGCCCGGGTCCTCATCGCGTTGTCCCGCACCGGTATTGCTCGACCAAAGCACCGGCGCGGTGAGCGCCTTGGGCGGCAGGATGGCGGTGGGCCGCTTGCCCGCGAGGACGGCAGGTGTGGGACCACCGGGCCCGGAGTCCTCGTCGCTCGCCTCGGCGGCCAGTGTCCCCTGGCTCGCCGCCTCCGCCGTATGCCGGGATGCGGTCTGGCCAGTGACCGCCTCGTCAGGCGCGCCCGGGCTACCGGCACCCGCGCCACCCGCTGCCGCTGCCGCTGCGCCAGCCACCGATCGACTGGGC
>CAKZIH010000296.1 GCA_936931335.1 uncultured Nostocoides sp.
CTGGCCGATGTGATGGGTCTCGCGCTGCCGCCCACGGCGATCTTCTCCTCCAATGCGCGCTGCACGCTACGGCTGATGCCGGCCCTGCACGCCAGCAAGGCGAGCGTGTCGATCATCAGTTTCGGCGACTTCCCCCTCGCCGACTCGCTCACTCCGTCGATCACGGTCATCGACCAGGATCCGGCCGCGCTGGGCCGCTTTGCCGCCGAACGACTCTTCGTCCGAATAACTGATCCCACAAAGCGGCTGCGTCGCCGCACGGTGCTGCCGTTGACGCTCATCGAGCGAGGCTCTTGCTACCGCGCCTGAGAGCGGCCCACGTCACCAGCTAAAAAGTTCGTATGACACCGGTGACATACGGCCCGTCTGTGGTCTAGTCTCGAACGATCCGGGCCGGTCGATGGCGACCCCGTGCCCATCGCTCCGGATGTCATCGGTAGACGCGAGGAGCGAGAAAGTCATGAAGGCAGTCGTCTATGACGCGCCGGAGCAGTTCGGGGTGCGCGACATCGAGATGCCGTCCGTGGGCCCTGACGAGGTGCGGATCAAAGTCATCCAGGTCGGCATCTGCGGCACGGACCTGCACATCCACCACGGCGATTTCAATGCCGCATTCCCGCTGATCCCCGGCCATGAGCTCGTGGGGACCGTGGATGAGGTCGGGTCGGACGTCACTCGGGTCGCGGTAGGTGAGCAGGTCACCGTCAACCCCAATGTGTACTGCGGCAACTGCGACTACTGCCTGGCCGGCCGGCTCATCCAGTGCTCCAATATGAAGGGGCTGGGCAGCAACTTCCCCGGCTTCTTCGCCGAATATGTCACCGTCCGGGAGGACCTGGTCTTCTCGGTGGACGGGATCGAGCCGGATACCGCCGTCTTCACCGAGCCGGCCGCCTGCGCCATGCATGGGCTGGAAAGCTTGGCGATGCGCCCGGGTGGCACGGCCCTGGTCTTCGGTGCCGGCCCCACCGGGCTCTTGTTGGCTCAGCTGCTCAAATCCGGAGGCGCGGCCGAGGTCACGGTGGCGGCGCCAACCGCATACAAGCTGGACACGGCCAAGGCACTCGGCATCGACAAGACCGTCCTCATCGACCGTAAGAATCTGGCGGGCGCCCAGCGTGACCTGTTGGCGGCCTCTGGCACGGACGGCTACGACTATGTGATCGAAGCGACGGGATCGACCGAGGTGTTCAACATCTGCGTGCCGCTCACCCGCAACGGTGGCACCGTGCTCGTGTATGGCGTGACCCGCGCCGACGAGACGGTCTCCTTCCACCCCTTCGATGTTTTCCGGCGGGAGATCACGATCAAGGGGTCCTTCGCGGAGATGACCTCATTCGGTGCCGCGATCAATGCGCTGCGCTCCGGCCGCGTGCGGACCGAAGGCATTATCACGCACCGTTACTCCCTCGATCAGTACGCCGAGGCGCTCGACGCCGTGGCCAATGACCGCTCCGCTCACAAGGTCGTCATCCACCCCTGACGGCCCGCACCCGGGACGCAGCGATGCGTTGCCCTTCCTCCGATGGGCTCTCGAGCCCCAGCACCCCAGGTGGTTTGCAATGACGCAACCGATCCTTGAAGCTCGCAAACTGTCGCGCAGCTTCGGTCACGTGCGCGCACTGGTCGATACCGACTTCGACATCTACCCCGGTGAAGTCGTCGCGCTCATCGGCGACAACGGCGCCGGCAAGTCGACTCTCGTCAAGGCACTGACCGGCAATCTCGCTCTGGACTCCGGCGAGATCCTCTTCGATGGCAAGCCGGTGACGATCACTTCACCCCAAGACGCCTCCGCGCTTGGGGTCGAAGTCGTCTATCAGGACCTCGCCCTGGCCCCGCATCTGAACCCGGTGCAGAACATGTACCTCGGCCGCGAGATCCCGCGCAAAGGCCTGCTCGGCAAGCTCGGATTCATGGACGAAAAGGCCATGCAGGACGCATCGATGCGCAGTTTCCGGGAGCTCGGGGGCACCGTCCGAGCGATGAAGGCGCCCATTGGTTCGATGTCCGGTGGCCAGCGCCAGCAAGTCGCGATCGCGCGTGCGATCAGTTGGGCGGACAAGATCGTCATTCTTGACGAACCGACTGCCGCACTCGGTGTGGTGCAGACCAAGAATGTGCTGGAGAGCATCAAGCGGGTGCGGGACAAGGGCATCGCCGTCATCCTCATCTCGCACTCGATGCCCCATGTGCTCGAGGTCGCCGACCGCGTGCAGGTCCTGCGCCTGGGATCCCGGGTCGCCACCTTCAACGCGGAGGGGACGACCGTCGAGACCCTGGTCGGCGCGATGACCGGGGCGTTGGACAAGAAGGAGAACGTGGCATGAGCGTCATGACTCAGCCGGACGAGGTGGCCGTCGTCGACCAATCCGATGGATCGGCGTCACTCGGCAAGCGCTTGGCCAATACCCAGTCGGTGTGGATCCTCGGGGTGCTGCTGGCGATCATGGCCTTCTTCTCGATCGTCGCGGGCAGCAAGTTCCTCTCCGCTTCGAACTTTTCACTGATCTCCCAGAACGTCGCCGTATGGGCGGTGCTCGGGGTCGGCATGACCTTCGTGATCATCACCTCGGGCATCGACCTGTCGATCGGATCGGTGCTCGTCTTTTCCAGCGTGATGGCCGCCAAGGTAATGGAGTCGGTCGGTGGCGATGGCTGGGGCACCGCGGCCGTCGGCCTCCTCGCGGCCCTGGTCAGCGGCGCCTTCTGGGGCACGCTGAACGGGGTGCTCGTCGCCAAGGCCAAGATCCCGGCCTTGATCGTCACCCTCGGCACCCTGTCCGTGGCACTCGGCTTGGCGCAGGTGGTCACCGACGGCATCGATATCCGCTCCGTCCCACAAGCTCTGACGGACTTCAACACCTATATCAAGGTCCTGGGTGTCCCGGTGCTGCCCTTCATCGCCCTGATCGTGCTGATCCTCGGCGGGATTTTGTTGCACCGCACCAAGTTCGGGCGTTACACCTATGCGATCGGTTCCAATGAGGAGGCGGCTCGGCGCGTCGGTGTGCGGGTTGATCGCCACCTCATCGCCATCTATGCCCTCTCCGGACTCCTCGCCGGGTTCGCCGCAATGATGGCGCTGGCGCAGTTCGGCACCACGACCATCGCCGGACAGTCGCTGACCAATCTCAATGTCATCGCGGCCGTGGTCATCGGCGGTACCTCGATCTTCGGCGGCGAAGGCTCCATCTTTGGCACCGTCGTCGGTCTCTTCATCCCGGCCGTCCTGCAGGCCGGCTTCGTGATCATCGGTGTGCAGCCCTTCTGGCAGGGCGTGGCGGTCGGCACCGTCTTGGTCGCCGCCGTCTATGTCGATCAGTCCCGCCGCGCCGCCGCCCTGCGCGGCGCCAAATCGAGTAGTCCCCTCGGCGCTCTCCTGCGTCGGAACAAGTGAAAGGAAATCCGCAATGAATCGCATCAGTGTCACGAGGTCCGCGGGGGCGCTCGCCGTTCTAACCCTCGGGATCGCGGGCTGCAGCAGCAGCAAGCCTGCCGAGACCACCACCAGCACCGGATCGTCGAGCTCGTCCTCGGCCGCGTCGAGCTCAAGCAGCAGTTCCGCCACGGAGTCCAGCAGCTCGTCCGCGTCCGAGTCCAGCACGGGGACGGGCGAGGCCGCGAGCTCGATCACCGCGCCGGCGAAGGCGTCCAAGGAGTACAACCTCTCCTTCATTCAGGGCGTTGCCGGCGATGAGTTCTACATCTCCATGCAGTGCGGCATCGAGGCCGAGGCCGCGAAGCTGGGGGTGAAGGTGAACACCCAGGGCCCGCAGAAGTTTGACCCCACCCTGCAGAAGCCGATCGTCGATTCGGTCGCGGCCGGGAAGCCGGACGCGATCCTGGTGGCCCCCACCGATGTCACCGCCATGCAGGCTCCGCTCGCCGCGGCGGCCGCGGCCGGCAGCAAGATCGTGCTCGTCGACACCACCCTGAACGACCCGTCCATCGCCGTGACCGGGATCGCGTCCGACAACCTCGGCGGCGGCAAGGCCGCATTCGACGCGATCAAGCAGCTCAAGCCCGAGGGCGGCAAGGTCTTGGTCATGTCCACCGACCCCGGCGTCTCGACGGTCGATGCCCGGGTCAAGGGCTTCGAGGAAGCTGTGAAGACCGACTCCAAGTTTGAGTATGTCGGCGTCCAGTACTCGCACAACGACCCGGCCACCGCCGCCCAGCTGATCAGCGCGCAGATGCAGAAGGACCCCGACATCGTTGGTGTCTTTGCGGCCAATCTCTTTGCTGCTGAGGGCACCGCCACCGGTCTGCGCCAGGCGGGCAAGGCCGGCACGGTGAGCGTCGTCGGCTTCGACGCCGGCCCCAACCAGGTCAAGGCGCTCAAGGAAGGCACCGTCCAGGCCCTCGTCGCTCAGCAGCCCGCGACCATCGGTCAGTACGGCGTGGACGCGGCGGTCACCGCTCTCGACGGTGGCACCGTCCCGAAGCTGGTGCAGACCGGCTTCAGCGTCATCACCAAGGACAACGTCGAGGGCAACGCCGCCATCTACCAGTCCAAGTGCTGACCGCAGCCTGAGTCGCCACTCTCGATCCGGGTGGGGCCGACATACCAGCCCCACCCGGATCACTCCTGCCCGGTAATCCTGTCTGCGAAAGGTCGATTCGTGTCCCTGCCCGATGCCGGCGCCACCCCTCCCGACAGCTGGGCGGGCGGCCTGGACCTCGGCAGCACGGGCATCAAGATCCTGCTCGCCCACACGCACAGCGGAGCAAACTTCGCGCTGCAACGGCCGACCCCCTGGAGGCATGAACCTGGTGGCACCGCCGAACTGGATGCCGAGGCGCTGCTCGACGCGGTCCATATGCTGCTGACCGATGCGGCCGGGGAGTTATCCCACCGCTTCGGTGTCCACCAGATCGCGGCGCTCGCCCTCTCCGGTATGGGGGAAACCGGATTCCTGGTGGATTCCCACGGCCGTCCGGCGACCGCGGCGATCGCCTGGTTCGACCCTCGCGGCCACGAGCAGTTGAGTGCGCTACCTCCGAGCCTGGCGCGCGAGTTTCCGGGCCGCACCGGACTCCCGCTAGGAGTGCAAGCCTCGGTGATCAAGCTCGTGTATCTGCGCGACCACGGCGCGCGGCTAGCCGGCAAGCGATGGCTCAATCTGCCGGAGTATGTCGCCCTCGCCCTTGGCGCCGAGGCGGTCAGCGAACTCTCACTCGCCTCGAGAACCGGTCTCCTGGACCAGGATTCACTGGCCCTGTGGGGGGACGTCGCGGCATACCTGGGGGTCGGCCCCGACTTCCTGCCGCCCTTGGTCGACGCCGGAACTGACCTCGGCACTATCCGGAAGGGATGGGTGCCGGATGCTTTCGTCGGCGCCCGAGTGACCATCGCCGGGCACGACCATCTCGTCTCCACGGTGGGGGCGGGTGGCCTGGCCGCCGATCGCTATCTGGTGTCGATGGGCACGGCCGAAGTCTTGCTCCGCGTGGTGGATCAGCCGATCCCGTATGCCGACCGTGAGCGGCTGGCCGGCTACCTGATCAACTGCGTTCGACACATCGTGCCCGGGCAATTTGCCGTGGTCGCCGGGGTCAAGACCGGGCTGTTGATGCGGCGGGTGCTGCAACTGGCCGGGGTCCGGGACGACGCCGGCCGCGAGGAACTCGATGCGGCCGCCTGCGCGATCCCCCTTGCGGGAGAACTGCCGACGGATGCCATCGAGGTGCGCGGAGCCCGCAATGACGATGGGGTCCTCTCGCTCACCGTGCGCGCCGACGGGATCACCCCCGCCGAGACTTTCAATGCCGTTCTGCGCCACGGCAATGACGAAATCCAGCGGCTCATCGATGTGCTCGACACCGCCATACCGCCGGCGCGGTCCAGCATACTGACCGGCGGCTGGGCACGGATGGCGAGCGTTCAGCGGGCCCGCTCGGCTGTGCTTCCCGCCGTCGAGGTATCAACGCGGGGCGAGGACACGGCATACGGGGCGGCGCTCATCGCCCAGCAACTACTCACCGGCCCGGGAGTGCCCGCTGTCGCGGGCGGGCCGCATACGACCACCCCTCGACAGGAGATCCAGTGACCACCCTGACCACGATCGAACGCCGTGCCCTGCAGGCGATTTCCACCCCGGCCGGCCACATGCTCATCGTCGCGGCCGACCAGCGCAACAGCATGAAGGCGGTGATGACCGACGACCCATCGGGGGCCGACTCGGTGACCACCGAGCAACTCGTGGCGGCGAAGGCCGACCTGGTGCGCCATCTCGGCAACCACGCTCCTGCCATCCTGCTCGACCCTCAAGTGGCGCTGCCCCAGGTGGTCGACAAGGGCATTCTTGGCCGCCAGAGCGCCCTCGTCGTCGGGATGGACCAGTCCGGCTACGAGACGGTCGATGGCTTGCGATACACCCGGTATGTCGATGGGGTGACCCCGCGAACCGTGCGCGACCTGGGCGGCGATGCGGCGAAGATGCTCTTTTATGTGCGTCCGGACAAGCAGGACGCCAACTCCCGGGTGGCCCAGCAGATCCGCGACCTGACTGCCGCCTGCGCAGCCGAGGGCGTGCTCTTGATCGTGGAGATCCTCACCTACCGCCTCGCGGAGGAGAGCGAGGAGGAGTACCGCGCGGCCTTCCCCGGATTCATCGCGGACGTCGCCCGGTTGAGCGTGGAGTGCGGGGCCAAGGTGCTCAAGCTGCCCTATCCCGGTTCGGCGCAGGCCTGTGCCGCCGTGACCGAGGCGGCTGGCGGCGCCCCCTGGGCCGTGCTGTCGGCCGGTGTCGACCACGAGACCTTCATCGAGCAGGTCCGCACTGCCGTGGCCAATGGTTGCGCCGGGGCCATGGCCGGCCGGGCACTGTGGAAGGACAGCCTCAGCGTCGACCCGCAGACCCGGACCGAGCTGCTCACCCAGCGCGCCCTGCCCCGTTTGCGCGAACTCGCCGCCGCTGTCGACGGGGCCTAACCCCCCACGCGACGGTGAGATCGTCTGGCCTAGTTAAGCCCGACGATCTCGCCGTCGACGAGGTCGATCTTCTCCGCATTCGGATGGCCGGAGAGCCCGGGCATGGTGCGCATGTCGCCGCAGATCGCGTAGACATAGCCGGCCCCGGCGGCCGCGCGGACCTCCCGGACCGGCAGTCGCCAGCCGGTCGGGGCGCCGGTGAGCTTCGGGTCGGAGGAGATCGACAGGTGCGTCTTGGCGATTACCACGGGGAAGTCGCCGAAGCCCAGGTCCTGGTATGCCGCCAGCGCGCTCGCCGCTGCCGGCGCGACGTCGATGCCGTCCGCTCCATACACCTTGGTCGCCACGGCTTCGATCTTGTCGCGTAGCGGGGCGTGCAGCTCATAGGTCGGGGTGAACTCCGTGGGCTGCTCCAGCGCCCGCAGCAGCGCCTCGGCCAGCGCTTCGGCACCGGCACCGCCATTCGCGAAGTGCGTCGAAACGGCGACCTGAACCCCCAGCTCGGCGCACAGTTCCCGGATGACGTCGTACTCGGATTCGTGGTCGTCCGGGAAGGCGTTGATGGCGACGACGGGGGAGACGCCGAAGCCCTGGATGATCTGAATGTGCTTGCGCAGGTTGGCGATTCCGGCGCGCACATCCTCGGGGTTCTCGGCGAGCAGGTCCGCGGGCAGCGGCTTGCCGGCCACGATCTTGAAGCGCCCGGAGTGCGCCTTGAGGGCACGGACCGTGGTCACCACGACGGCGGCGTCGGGCCGCAAACCAGATACCCGGCATTTGACGTTCATGAAGCGCTCGGCGCCCATATCCGCGCCGAAGCCCGCCTCGGTGAGCACAATGTCCGCGCGCCGGGTGGCGACCAAGTCCGCGACCACCGAGGAGTTGCCGGTGGCGATATTGCCGAACGGGCCGCAGTGGATGAGCGCGGGCGTGCCCTCGAGGGTCTGCAACAGGTTGGGGTTGACCGCGTCCTTGAGGATGACCACCATCGCCCCGGCCGCGCCGAGCTGTTCGGCGGTGACGGGCGCACCCGCATACGTATAACCGACGACGATCCGGCCCAGGCGCTCGCGCAGATCCTGCGCCGAGGAGCACAGCGATAGCAGCACCATGACTTCGGAGGCCGCGGTGATATCGAAGCCGGTCTGGCGGGTGACCCCGTCCATTCGGGCCCCGAGGCCGACCACGAGATGGCGCAGCGAGCGGTCGTTGACGTCGAGCACCCGCCGCCAGGTGATATTGCGCGGGTCGATGCCCAGCGCGTTCCCGTGGTGGAGATGGTTGTCCAGCATCGCGGCAAGCAGATTGTGCGCCGCGGTGATCGCGTGGAAGTCACCGGTGAGGTGCAGGTTGAGCTTGTCCATCGGGACCACCTGGGCGTAGCCACCGCCGGCCGCTCCGCCCTTGATGCCGAAGGTCGGCCCCATGGACGGCTGACGCAAGGTGACCGCGACGCTGTTGCCCAGCCGGGTCAGGCCGTCGGCGAGCCCCACCGAGGTGGTCGTCTTGCCTTCCCCGAGCGGGGTCGGGGTGACAGCGGACACCACGACATACTTGGCCCGCTGCTGCGTGGGTTCACCCGGCGCGCTCAGGCAGGCCAGGTCGACCTTGGCGACCGAACGGCCATACGGCTCAAGGAAGTCTTCCTGGAGACCGAGCCGGCCCCCGATCTCCGCGAGCGGACGGAGCTGGGCGGCGGCGGCGATCTCGATGTCGGACGGCATAGCCATGTGCCCATCTTGGCCCTATCGCGGCCCGCGACGACGTCCCGTCTTAGAAGAGGACCGGCACCGGTTCCAGGGCGGGTTTGGCGGGGGAGATCGTCATCCCCCAGCAGTAGGCCCGGCCCTTGCGCAGGGCGCATCCGCCGGTGCCGCCCATGCTCACCTGGGTGACGCCACTGGTGAGGATCCGGGCGGGCCGCGGGAGGGCGCTATCGGATTGATCGCCGGAGGCGCGCGAACCGCGGTCGCCATCCCCCCAGCACCACAGGGCGCCGCGCTTGATCGCACAGGTCGTGCCATCACCGACGGCAATGCCGCGGACCTCGCTGTCCAGACCGCGCACCAGGGCGGGGCGCTCGACATTCGCGCCCCGCTCGCCGGTGCCCACTTGACCGGCCGAGTTGTGGCCCCAGCAGCGCGCGTCACCGGTACGCAGTGCCGCGCAAGTGGTCGCGGACTGGCCGTCCGCGGAGATACCGCGGACCCCCGACTTCATCCCACGCACGGAATGCGGACGGACAGTGCTGCCGGCCCGGCCGATGCCCAGCGAACCGGTCTGGTTGTTGCCCCAGCACTTCATTCCGTCGCCGAAGGACAAGGCGCAGGCGTGGAAGGACCCCACCGCGATCCGCCGCACGGTGCCCGCGAGGCCGGTGACCGCTCGGGGGGTCGTCGATCCGTCGCCGATGGTTCCCGAGCCCAACTGCCCGTGGTGGTTGTCCCCCCAGCAGACCGCATCGCCGGACATGCTTCGGGCGCAGGCGAAGTCGTCACCGAGCCCGGTGCCGATCCATCCCCTGGTCAGCCCGGACACCTGCACTGGGAGGGTGGAGTCGCGGGTGGTGCCATTGCCGAGTTGGCCGTAGGTGTTCTGTCCCCAGCACTTCACCGCGCCGGACGCGAGCGCCGCGCAGGTGCTCCCGGTGCCCGCGGAGATGGTCTTGACGCGCTCGCCCAGGCCCTTGACCCGTACGGGGTTGGCCCGGTCCGTGGTGGTGCCGTCGCCGAGTTGGCCATAGGCGTTCCAGCCCCAGCAATAGGCCTCACCCTGATCGCTGACCAGGCAGCGGTGGCCATAGCCCGAGGTGACGACATTGACCAGCCGCGGTGTGCGGCCGTAGAGCACATCGGCTGGCGCACCGAACCCGAGCAGCAGCGCGGCTACCAGCTGGATCGCGAGCAGCCCGCCCATGCGTCATTCCTCCCGTGCGCTCCCGTACGGCAACCCACCGTACTGCGGCACTCAGGCGGGCGATAGACCCCTCTTGTGGAACGGCCGGAAGTGGCCATAACCAGACCAGTACGGATAGGGGATCTCCCGGTAGACCGCACCCTGGGAGGAGGACTCCTCATACCCCCAGTAGGAGGTGCGCTCGGCGTTGGCCCATTTATCGAAGAGCACCGCATGGCGCAGCGGGTCGAGCAGCAGGTCGCCGCGGCGCAACTGCGGTTTGCTGATGAAGTCGCCGACCCGGCGCAGGGAGTATGTGGTCAGCCCCGGCCGCGCCAACCCCCAGGCCATCGAGACATAGCCGGAGCAGTCGGTGCGATAGCCATCGAAGGTCGCGCTCTGGCTGTAGGGCACATCCCGCTTCACCCAGGCGGACGCCCGGGCGGTGGCCTCTAGCCCGGTGGTCACCGGCGTGCGTGGGGCCTCGGAGGCGGGCGCGGTATGCGGTGCCCGGGCCGGGCGGCTCTCGGCCAGCGCGGCCGGGGCCGGGGCGAGAGCGCTCAGGCTGGCCGCGGCAAGGAGGGTGAGGAAACGCCGGGTGGTGGGCACGGGGGGATCACCTTGGGGGTTCGGGGGCGGGGGACCAGCGCGC
>CAKZIH010000297.1 GCA_936931335.1 uncultured Nostocoides sp.
GGGTATGGGCTGGTTCGGCGGCCCACCTCCCCCACCCGCGATCATCGAGGCGGTGGTGGACGCCAAGGGCCGCCGGCGGGCTGGGGCGATGGGCGTCCACCTGTGCGCGGACCTGCGGGTGCTCACGGTCAATGTACCGACCCAGCAGGACGCTGTCCTGGCCTGCATCCCCGACCGGGCGCAGCCACCGGACACGGTGCTCCTCCAACACGCCGCGGCGGTATGTGCGTTGGGCATCTCCCAGACGCGGCTCACCATCGAACACCAGCGCCGGGTCGGAGCTGAACTACTCGTCCAGATCACCGACGGATCCCTGCCGAGCGAGTCCGTTTCGCGACAACTCCACGCACTGGGACTCGACCCGGCGACGTCGGTCGTGGCGGTGGCCAGTTCGCCATCGCCCGAGCAGCTCAGGTCCGCCCATGTGACGTTGTGGCGAGCCGGCGTCACCAATGCGACGCTCCACCGGTCGGGGAGCATGGTGTCCGTCCTCGACCAACACGATGTGGCGGAGTTCGTCAGGTCGCTCGGTGAGACGGCAGTCACCGTCGGCATCTCGAACCCGGTTGGACGCGCCAACCGCATCCTGGACGCGGAGCGCGAGGCGAGGTGGGCCCTGGATGTGGCCACCCTCCGCGGAATCCCGCAGATCGCCTACGCCAACGCATTCCCGGCTGTCGGGCCACGGACGCACGAGGAGGCCGCGGCATTCGTCACGCATACCTTGGCTGCGCTCCTGGCCCGGCCGGCGGAGGAACGCGACGAACTCCTCGACACGCTGTGGCAGTTCCTGGAGCTCGGCCGCTCCTGGCAGCGCACCGCCGAGCAGATGCACCTGCACCGCCAGACGGTCCGCTACCGGATCAAGAAGATCGAGTCACTTCTCGGGCTCAACTTCGCCGACACCGGCGATCTGGTCACGGCGTGGATCGCGATGTCCGCGTACCGCCGCCTCGAGCGCTACAACTAGCGCACCGCCAGGGCGGCGGCGATGGTCGGCGGGAGGGCGTGCGCTACCGCCAGCGCCCGGATTGGCCCACCGGGGTTGGCCCGTTCGGCGGCCAGGCCGTGCACGAGGGCCCCGAGTGCCCCCGCCTCCGGCAGCGGCAGCCCGGCCGCGACCAGCGTGCCCAGCAGCCCGGCCAGCACATCCCCGGCGCCCGCGGTCGCCAACCAGGCCGGTGCCTGGTCCTGGCTGTATGCGGTGTCCGCCCCCGGCGGCACCACCAGCGTCGTCCCGCCCTTGAGCAGCACCACCGCGCCCGTGAGGTCGGCCAGGCGTCGGGCGTGGCTCAGCGGGTGCGCGGTGACCGCGGCGCGGTCGATCTCGTCGCCGGTGAGCCGGGACAGCAGCCGCGCGCATTCCCCCGCGTGCGGGGTCAGCAGGGTCGGCGCGGCACGTTCGCCGGTCAGCAGGTCCAAGCCTCCGGCATCCAGCACCACCGGCAGGTCCGAGGCCAATGCCGTTCGGGCGCAATCGAGTTGGGCCTTGGCGCCGGCCCGGCGCGAGTGGATATCGAGGCCCGGGCCGATCACCCAGGCCTGCACCCGACCCGGCCCGTGGACCGCCTCGGGCACCGCCGCGCGCACCAGCCACTCCGGGTTGGGGGTGCCGACATAGCGGACCATCCCGGCTCCCGTGCATACCGCCGCAGTTACCGAGAGGATGGCCGCGCCGGTGTACTCCTCGCCGCCGGCGACGATGCCGACCACTCCGCGGGAGTATTTGTCGTCCAGTGGACCAGGCACCGGCCACCGTTCGGCGATATCGGCGGGGTCGAGGCGGCATACGGCGGCAGACGAATCCGGTTGTGGGACACCGATGTCGGCAATAGTGAACAGCCCGCAGGCGGGCTGGGTCGCCGGCAGCAGATGCACCGGCTTGGCAAGGGAAAAGCTCACCGTCTCATCGGCGAAGACCCCGTCCGGATCACCCTGTTCGCCCGCCGGGTCCTGCCCCGAGGGCAGGTCGACCGCGATCACATAGGCGTCATCGGGGATGGCAGCCACCCAGCCGCTGGCCCAGGCGGGCAGGCCCGGCCGGCCGCCGATGCCGAGGATCCCGTCCAGCACCACCTGCGCCTCGCTCAGCAGCCGGTATGCCGATCCCCCGGCCGCCAACGCCGGATCCGCTGGCCCGGCAAGGCTTTCCACGACCACCCCGGCGTCCCGGGCGGCGGCCAGCGCACCCGGATGCGCCTTCCCCTCGTGGATCAGCGCGCCGGCAGCGAAGCCATCCGCGGCGAGCGCGGCCACGGCATAGAGGGCATCACCGCCGTTGTTGCCGGGCCCGACCAGGGCGACTACTCGTGGCGCACCACGTTCGCGCAGCCGCACGCGAGCGACCTCGGCCAGCCCGGTCACCGCGCGGGCCATGAGTTCGCCATCGGGCAGCTCCGCCATCACCGCCCTCTCGGCCGCGACGACATCGGGCACCGCATATGCGCTGATCACGACTCCAGCCTCTCGCACATCACCACGGCAGAAGCGATCCCGGCGTCATGGGAGAGCGAGAGATGCACCGCGGTGATGCCGAGTTCGGCGACCCGGGCGGCGACGGTCCCGGCATACCGGAAATGCGGCCGCCGCGCCTCGTCGCGGACCACTTCGGCATCCTGCCAGTCCAGGCCGGCCGGTGCCCCGAGCGCCTTGGCGAACGCCTCCTTGGCCGCGAACCGGGCGGCCAGGGAGTTGATCGGCAGGTCACGCTCACCGGGGGTGAACAGCCGCTGCGCCAACCGGGGCGTGCGCTCCAGGGTGGCCGCAAAGCGCGCCACGTCGACGACGTCGATGCCCACCCCGGCGATCACCGGCTCACTCCACCGTGACGGACTTGGCGAGGTTGCGGGGCTGGTCGACGTCGAGGCCCTTGGCGGTGGACAGTTGCAGCGCGAAGACCTGCAGCGGCACCACGGCCAGCAGGGGCGCGAGCAGCGGCGGGCAGGCGGGGATGCGGATGACCTCACTGGCAAAAGGCTCGACATCCTCATCGCCGTCATGGGCGATGACCAGCGTGCGGGCCCCGCGGGCCCGGATTTCCTGGATATTGGAGACGACCTTCTTGTGCAGATCGTGCGGGGTGTCCGGGGCCGGCACCACGACGAAGACCGGCTGACCGGCCTCGATGAGCGCGATCGGGCCGTGCTTGAGTTCACCGGCGGCAAAACCCTCGGCGTGAATATAGGCAAGCTCCTTGAGCTTGAGCGCGCCCTCCATGGCCACCGGATAGCCGACATTGCGTCCGAGGAAGAGCACCGAGCGGGTGTCGGCCATGAACTCGGCCATCTCCTTGACCCGGTCCATCCGCCCGAGCAGGTCCTCGATCTTGGCGGGCATCTCCTGCAGCTCGCGCATCACCGCCTGCGCGTCCTCGGCATGGGAACCGCCGCGCAATTGCGCGAGATAGAGACCGAGCAGGTATGCCGCGACGATCTGCGCGAGGAACGCCTTGGTCGAGGCGACCGCGATCTCGGGGCCGGCGTGGGTGTAGAGCACCGCATCGGACTCGCGCGGGATCGTCGAACCGTGGGTGTTGCAGATCGAGACGGTGAGCGCGCCGATCTCCCGGGCGTGCTTGACCGCCATCAGCGTGTCCATGGTCTCGCCGGACTGGCTGATGGAGACCACGAGGGTGCGCTCGTTGACGACCGGATCGGCATACCGGAACTCGTGCGCCAGGGCGACCTCGACCGGGATCCGGGCCCAGTGTTCGATGGCGTACTTGGCGACCATGCCCGCGTATGCCGCGGTGCCGCACGCCACCACGATGATCTTGTCGACCGCGCGCAGTTGCTCCTCGCTGATCCGCAGTTCGTCGAGGACCAGGGCGCCGGACTCGTCGGTGCGCCCGAGCAGGGTGTCGGCGACCGCATGCGGCTGCTCGTGGATCTCCTTCTCCATGAAGGTGGGATAGCCGCCCTTCTCCGCTGCCGCCGCATCCCAGGTCACCTCATACGGCTTGCCCTGGGCCGGGCTGCCGTCAAAACCGATGACCTCATGGCCGTCCGGCGTGATCGTCACGATCTGGTCCTGGCCGAGCTCCAACGCCTGACGGGTGTGGCCGATGAAGGCCGCGACATCGGAGCCGAGGAAGTTCTCCCCCTCGCCCAGGCCCACGACCAGCGGGCTATTGCGGCGCGCCCCGACGACGACTCCCGGCTGGTCGGCGTGCACAGCCAACAGAGTGAAGGCACCCTCCAGACGCGCGACCGCGGCGAGCATGGCCTGGGTCAGGTCACCGGTGCGGTCGAACTCGCGGCCGACCAGCTTGGCGGCGACCTCGGTGTCGGTCTCGCTGTCGAAAGTGAGCCCCTCGGCGAGGAGCTCCTTCTTCAGGGCGTGGAAGTTCTCGATGATCCCGTTGTGGATCAGGGCGAGCTGGTCGCCTTGGCCCCCGCGGTGCGGGTGGGCATTGCCGTCGGTGGGGCCGCCGTGCGTCGCCCAGCGGGTATGCCCGATCGCGGTCCGCGCGTCACCCAGCGGGTGCGCGGCGAGCGAGGTGCGCAGGTTCTCCAGCTTGCCGGCGCGCTTCTCGCTCTCGACCCCGTCCTCGGTGACCAGCGCCACCCCGGCCGAGTCATAACCGCGGTACTCCAAGCGCGCGAGCCCCTCCATCACGACATCCAGAGCCCGCTGGTCCGCGGCCGGACCGACATACCCGACGATTCCACACATAACAGCCCAGGGTAGTTGGCGCCCGGCCCCGCTCCCGCCTGCCGCGCGCGTGCCGCGCCGTCGTGGGGGGCCCGGGTGGGTCACAATGACGCGCGTGACGAGCGACGGCCTGCCCTCTCCGTATGTCGAGTTGAGCCGCGCCGACTGGGCGCACCTGCGCGAAGACCAGCCGTTGACCCTCTCGAGTCAGGATCTGGAGCGGATCGCCGGCATCGGGGAGCCCATCGACCTCGCCGAGGTCGCCGAGGTCTATCTGCCGCTCTCGCGGCTGCTCACCTTCTATGTCGGGGCAACCCAGCGCCTGGGCGGGATCACCGCACGCTTCCTCGGCGAGCAGCCCGCGCGCACGCCATTCGTCATCGGGGTGGCCGGCTCGGTCGCGGTCGGCAAGTCGACCACCGCCCGGGTGCTGCGCGAGATGCTGCGCCGGTGGCCGGAGTCGCCACGCGTCGACCTGGTCACCACCGACGGTTTTCTGCGGTCGAATACCGAGCTGGAACGCCGAGAACTCATGCACCGCAAGGGTTTTCCCGAGTCCTACGATCGCGCCGCACTGCTGCGTTTCCTCGCCGAGATCAAATCGGGCGCCCCCGAGGTCCGCGCGCCGGTCTATTCGCATCTGGTCTACGACATCGTCCCGGGCGAACACATCGTGGTCCGCCAGCCCGATGTCCTCATCGTCGAAGGCCTCAACGTCCTGCAACCCGCGCCGGATGCCGCGCATACCCATGACGCGCTCGCGGTCAGCGACTTCTTCGACTTCTCGGTCTATGTGGACGCCCCGGCCGAACTCATCGAGCGCTGGTATGTCGAGCGCTTCCTGAGCCTGCGCCAGACCGCCTTCGCGGACCCGGAGAGTTATTTCCGCCGGTATGCCGGGTTGTCCGACGACCAATCGCGCACCATGGCGGCCGAGATCTGGGCGGCGATCAACCAGCCGAACCTCTTGGACAATGTGCTGCCGACCCGCGGCCGGGCGACCCTGGTGCTTACTAAGGGCGAGGATCACCGGGTGGAGCGGATCAGCCTGCGCAAGCTTTAGGGCTGCCCGGGTGGGAGCCGCCTGGCGTCAGTACCAGTGCGGGGAGTTGCCGTTCCAGAAGGACAGAGCGGCGCACGGGCTGCCATAGGCGGAGCGGATATAGCCCAGGCCCCAGCGGATCTGGGTCGCCGGATTGGTCCGCCAGTCGGCGCCGGCGCTGGCCATCTTGTCGCCTGGCAGGGCCTGCGGTATGCCGTAAGCCCCGGACGACGGATTGGCCGCCAGGTAGTTCCAGCCGCTCTCCCCGGTCCACAGGGTGCTCAGGCAGCTCCACTGATCGGCGCCGAAACCGAACTCTCCCAACATCTTTTGGGCGACGGCCTGCGGGTCCGCCTGGGCCGCGGCGAGTTCGCGCCGGGCGGCGGCCTGCTGGGCGGCCTGCTGGGCCTCGGCCTTCGCCTTGGCGGCCTTGGCGCGCTTGGCGGCCTTGGCTTTTGCCGCCGCCTTGGCCTGCGCGGCGGCGCGTTCGGCGGCTGCGGCCCGGGCCGCGGCAATCTGCTCGCTCTTGTCCTGCTCGGCCTGGTCGTCGGCGGCCGACACCGCGGGCGCCGGGCGGACGGCGGAGCGCGAACCCGTTTCCCCGGTGCGCTGGGCAATCAGGTCCTGGGCCAAGGCCGCCGCGCTGGGGTTGACCGCGACGGCCGCCGCCGACGGGCTGTGGTCAAAAGCCGAGGTTGCGTCGCTGACCGCGCCGAGAGCGAGCACGGCACAGGTCGTGACCGCGGCGCCGGCGAGGGCACCGCGGCGGGTGCGCACGACGGCACGCAGGGATGAGCGATCGCTCATACGTCAGGTTCTCCTTGGATCGGGCGGGGACGCGCCCGCGTCGACCCACCGGCCGCGTCCCTGCGACCCGGATGGCCGCGATCCCTTCGGAGTCGGCCGTTATCAAATCGAGATCTTAAGCCCGGGTCCCGGGTGACCCCAAATCCGCGCCCGCCGCCCGAGATCATGCGTTAGCCACGAAGTCGCGCCGTACAACGCGTGACTTCGTGGCTAAGGCGTGACTTCGCGGGCGGACGCGCCCGGCTCAGCCGGCCGGGCTGACCTCCAGCAGATCGGTGACCAGCGCGGCGATCGGGCTGCGCTCGGAGCGGGTCAGGGTGATGTGTGCGAAGAGCGGGTGTCCCTTGAGCTTCTCGATGACCGCGGCGACCCCGTCGTGGCGGCCCACCCGCAGGTTGTCGCGCTGGGCGACGTCATGGGTGAGCACGACCTTGGAGTTCTGGCCGATCCGGGAGAGCACGGTAAGCAGCACATTGCGCTCCAGGGACTGCGCCTCATCCACGATCACGAAGGCGTCGTGCAGCGAGCGGCCGCGGATGTGGGTCAGCGGCAACACTTCCAGCATCCCGCGGTCGAGGATCTCCTCGACCACCTCGGTGCTCACCACCGCGCCGAGGGTGTCGAAGACCGCCTGCGCCCAGGGGCCCATTTTTTCCGCCTCGCTGCCGGGCAGGTAGCCGAGTTCCTGCCCGCCCACGGCATACAGGGGCCGGAAAACCACGACCTTGCGGTGCGCGCGCCGCTCCATCACCGCCTCGAGCCCGGCGCACAAGGCGAGCGCGGACTTCCCGGTGCCGGCCCGGCCGCCGAGCGAGACGATCCCGATGTCCGGGTCGAGCAACAGGTCCAGCGCGATGCGCTGCTCGGCGCTGCGCCCGTGCAGGCCGAAGGCGTCCCGATCCCCGCGTACCAGCCGCACCTGCTTGTCCGCGCCGACCCGACCCAGCGCCGATCCCCGCGGGGAGAGCAGTTTGAGGCCGGTATGGCAGGGCAACTCCGCCGCCGCGGGCGACTCCAGCCGGCCCGTGTCATAGAGCACGTCGAGGTCCTCGCTGCTCACTTCGAGCTCGGTGAACCCAGTCCAGCCCACGTCCACGGCCAGTTCCGCGCGGTACTCCTGCGCGTCCAAGCCGATCGCCGAGGCCTTGACCCGCATCGGCAGATCCTTGCTCACCACCGTGACGCGATGGCCCTCGTGGGCGAGATTGCGGGCCACCGACAGTATGCGAGTGTCGTTGTCCCCCAAGCGGAATCCGTCGGGTAGCCGCGAGGAGTCAGTGTGATTGAGCTCCACCCGCAGGCTCCCCCCGTCGCTGCCGACGGGCACCGGGGCATCCAACCGGCCGTACTGCACCCGCAGGTCGTCCAGCAGGCGCAGCGCGGTTCGGGCGAAATAGCCGAGTTCCGGGTGGTGGCGTTTGCCCTCGAGTTCGGTGACCACGACCACCGGCAGCACCACCTCGTGCTCCTGGAAGCGGAGCATCGCGTGCGGGTCGGAGAGCAGGACCGAGGTGTCGATGACATAGGTGCGTCGGCTGGGGTCCACGGGGACTGCGGGCGTAGGCGATTCGGGTGCCGGGCGGGCGGCGCGGGTGCGCGAACCAGGAGCGGAACCGGTGGGTGCCATGAGAACTCCTTGCGGCGCGACGCCCGACAGGCGCGCGATCGCGCCTTAAGTCGGGGTCGAGGTCCGGTCAGCCCGTGACCTGCCGGGCCGCGACCGGCCCTCCCCGCGAAGCAGTGGCTGCTTCGACGTGGTCACTGGGCCTCCCGCCGGGCGGGGCCGGAATGGCTCCGCCTGCTCAGCAACATATGCCTCGGCGAGTGAACGCGCCGGAAACCTCTGGTGGCGTGTCGCCAGACAGGCAGCGAAGTGCGAGCGTCACCGGCCGGTATGCCGCCCCACCCGGGCGCCCACCGAACCCCACCCGGGCCGCGGGGCTCAGCCGCCGAAGCGGCGGTGGCGATCGGCATACGCCCGTAAGGCGCGCAGGAAGTCCACCCGCCGGAAGTCGGGCCAATAGGCCTCGCAGAAGTAGAACTCCGAATGTGCGCTTTGCCACAACATGAATCCGGACAGCCGCTGCTCGCCGGAGGTGCGGATGACCAGGTCCGGGTCGGGCTGGCCGCGGGTATAGAGGTGCTCGGCAATGTGCTCGACGGTGAGTGTTTCCGCGAGTTCCGCGAGCGAACTGCCGGAGGTCGCCTGGGCGGCCAGCAGCGATCGGACCGCATCGGCGATCTCCTGGCGCCCGCCATAGCCAACCGCAACATTGACGGTCATCCCGGCTACCTCGGCGGTGGCCTGCCTGACCGCGGTGAGCACTGCGGCGGTCTGTGGGGGTAGCAGATCCAACGCGCCCACCGGGTTGATCTGCCAGCGGCCGGTGGCGCCCAGGTCGGTGACCGTCTTTTCGATGATGCTCAGCAGCGGGGCGAGTTCGGCCTGGGGTCGCGCGAGGTTGTCGGTGGACAGCAGCCACAGGGTGACCACCTCCACATCGGCGTCCTCGCACCAGCCGAGGAAGGCGGCGATATTGTCCGCGCCCGCCTGGTGGCCGGTCTTGGTGTCGGCCCCGCGCTCGGCGGCCCAGCGGCGATTGCCGTCGAGCATGACCCCCACATGCCGCGGCAGCGTCCGGGACTCCAGGCCCTTGGCCACCCGCCGCTCATAGGCGGCATAGAGCAGGTCACCCAGCGACATGGCCGCGGCTCACCGGGGCTCGGGGCCCTGGGCCGGATCCGCGGCATCGGCCGAGGGCGGATGGGCCGTCGGCTGCCCGCCTGCGTCCTGCGG
>CAKZIH010000298.1 GCA_936931335.1 uncultured Nostocoides sp.
CCTCGATGCCGCGCTCCGCCCACCAGTCGCCAAGCCAGTTCGGCGGGCAGTCGTCCTCGTGCTCGATGACCAGGTATGTCGTGTGCTCGCTCACCCGGCCGCGATCTCCTCATCGGTGGCCCGGCGCACGACGATCCGCGACCACGCCCCGACATAGACCCGGTTGTCCCCGATCTCGGTCTTGGGACCGGACGGGATCGGCTCGTCGGGCAAGGGACCGGAGGCCGGACCGACGAAGGTGCCATTGGAGGACTGCAGATCCTCCACGAACCACCGGCTGCCATCGGTGGTCAGCTGCGCATGGCGCCGAGAGACCCCCGGGTCGGCCGAGCAGTCGATGTCCGGCTGGACACTGCGGCTGGTCGATTTGCGTCCGATGAGTGCGCTGGCGACCCGCAGCGGGACGACCACCGGTAGGCCGGCCGAGGGCAGCGGCTCGGTGGCCTGCTGGTCGGCATACCAATCGGGATCGATCCAGACTTCGGCGACCCATTGAAAGGGGATGCGTGGAGCGACCGCATTGGGCTCGCCCGAGGCGGGCATGGGCGTCGGCCGGCTCGGCGCCGGTGCTCCGGTTTCCGCGGCCGTATGCCGGGTCCCCACCCCCGACTCACCGAACTGGCCCGACTCACCGGGCTGGCCCGGCTCACCGGATTGGCTCTGCTCGCCGGCCTGGCTGGGCTCGCCGGCCTGGCTCGGCTCGCCGGGCTGGGCAACCTCGCCCGGCTGCCCCAACTCGCTGAACTCGCCGGACCGGTTCGATTCACCGAGCTGGCTGCCCTGGTCCGGCGCGGCCAGTGGCTCCGCCGCCGGGCCGGGTGCCGGATCGGTGCCCGTGCTCGCCGGCGCCGCCGGTGCGGCCGGGGTCACGCCCGCCGGCAGCGCGCCGGTGGTGAAGTCGTAGCCACAGGCCTCGCAGAAGAGCGAGCCCTCGGCGTTCTCGGTCTGGCAGTTCGGGCACTCCTTCGGCCCGGCGCCCACCGGCGGCAGGTCCAGGGAGTTGGTGCTCGCCGGGGGCGCACCGCCAGTGGCGGGCGCACTGGCCATACCGGCTCCGGCGCTCATACCGGCTCCACTGCCCCGGCCGCCGCCGGATCCGGGCAGCACCGCGCCCGCGGCGATGGGCGCGCCACAGATGTCGCAGTAGTCCTCGGCCTCGCTGGTGTGCCCGCTGGGGCAGACGGCGCTCACTTGCGCACCCGCTGGGTCTTGGTGGAGGCGGTATCCAGCGCCATCTCGTCCAGCTTCTCCACCGTCTTCTTCAGGCGCACCGTGCCGGTTTCCGCGTCGTCGATGTCCACGACCTTGCGCAACCGGGTGGTCATCTCCGTATTGCCCGCCTGGTCGGCCAATTGCACCGCACGGCCGAGCTTGGCGGTCGCCTCGTCATCGCGCCCGGCGGCCTTGGCGGCCAGACCGTCTTGGATCGCGGCGGCGAGTTCGGCCTGGCCGGTGTACTGCGCGACCTGCGGGTTGATCCGGGCGGTGAGCGCGTCGTCGTTGGACCACATGGCCTTGACCAGCGCTTGGGCCTGAACCTCCTCGCCGATCGCCAACTGCACGCGGGCGGCCAGCTGTTCCTGGCCCACGGACTTCGCGGGCAGGCGCACCGCGACGTGGTAGTCGCGGCTCTCGTCCGACCAGGCGCCCGTGGGATAACCGCCGGTGAGGGCATTGACCTCACGACGGCGCGAGGTCAGATCCTCTAGGGTCGGCGACACCTGACGCACAAAGAGAACCTGTGCCCCCTGCGGCACCCAGACGCGCAGTTCCGCGCTGGCGACCCCCTTGGCCATCGACGCGCGCATCAGGGTGGCGAACTCCTCGGCCATCTGCTCCGGCCGCGGGATCAGGTCCACGGTCCCCAGCAGCGCGGAGGCGATCCGGCGCACCTCGTCCACCTGCCAGCGATCGCCCATCCCCCGGCAATCGGCCTGGTAGATGCCCTGGCAGGACTGGATCGCCCAGGTCAGCTGGTCGGGGGTCTCGTGCTCATTGGCGCCATCGGTGAGCAGGATCGCGTGCCGGCGGTAGTGCTCCGGCACGGTCGAAAAGACCTGCCGGGCCGCCAGCAGCCACTGGCCCATGGCCGTCCCGCCGTCGGCGCGGAAACCCTGCACCGCCTGCATTGCCTCGCTGCGGGTGCGCGCGTCCATGACCGCGGTCCCCGGGACCGGCGCCTTGGGATAGACCTGCCAGGCAAGGTGATTGCCGGCGATCACGGCGAAGTTGGTGCCATCGGCGATCTCCTGGATCGCGGCGGCCGCGGCCGTGGCACCCTCCCGGATGCCGCGCGCGCCCATCGACCCGGAGGTGTCGACGATGATGACCTCCGCCGCGCCCCCAGCGACCGGTGCCGCCATGGCCGAGGCCCCTGCCGCATCGATCCGCACGATCGCGTGCACATCGGTCGCCCCGTCGGACAGGTACTGGTTCTGAAACGCCTCAGCGGTGAATTGCGCCATCGCCTAACTCCCTTCCTTCTCGCCTGATCCTGCCAAATCTGTCGCCGAATCCGTCCCCGGCGCGGTGATCCGCGCCAGGGCCACGGTGATGTTGTCGACGCCGCCGGACTCGTTGGCGAAGTTGACCAACTCCTTGGCCAACGCCAGCGGCTGCGCCTCGGTGCCGCCGCTGATCGTCTGCGCCACCCGCTCCCGCAGTTCCGCGGCCGTGGAGCAGTAGTTCCACAGCCCGTCCGAGCACAGCATCAGCCAGCCCGCACTCGTCAACTCGATAGTCGCCGTATGCGGGGTCAGATCCTCCGGCGCATCGCTGCCCAGCCACCGGGTGATGGAGTGCGCCATCGGCCCGGTCTCGGCCTCCTTGCGCTCCACGCCCGCGGCGATCCGGGCCGCCGCAACCGAGTCGTCGGTGCTCAACTGCACCGGCTCACCCTCGTCCGGCAGCCAATAGATGCGGCTGTCACCGACATTGCCCACGTATGCCGTCTCCCCCGCGACAATGGCCCCGGTAAAGGTGCACGACGGGGCCTTCGGATCGCCCGCGATGGTCATCGCCACCACCGCCGAATTGGCCGCGGCGACCGCATCGGCGAGGCGCTTGATGGCGGCCGCGCGGACCGCGTCGGCCACGCCCATACCGGTGCTCAAGGGCTTGTCCAAGACCGCGCGAGCGGCCTTGGCGGCGGCCAGGCTCGCGGCATCCGAATCGGTCGTATTGGAGACCCCGTCGCAGACCACGAGCACTGCGCCCGCGGCGCGGTCTGTCCCGGCGGAGAGGGCGAGCGCGTCTTCATTGCGGGTATGCCGTCGGCCGATGTCGCTGACCCCGGCAACCCAGTCGCTGGGCGCTTCCTCGAGGTGGTCGCGCGGGTTGGGTTCCTTGCTGCCGCAGTTGTCGCAGTAACCGTCCAGATAGGTGCCCTGGCCGCAACTGGCGCAGGTCACCGGCTCCGGCGGGGTCAGTTCGTAGGCGCTGTCGGCACCGGGCACTACGCCGGTCCAGCCGATGTCCAGCGGGGACTCCTCCCCCGGGACGACCTCGCGGGGCGTGGATGCAGCGGGCTGGACGACTCCGGCGACCGGCTGGACGTCCGCGGGGACGGCGGGGGCCAGGTCGGCGGGCGCGGGATCCATTGGGGCAGTGGGGTTTGCGGACGCGGTCGGCTCCACTGCGGCCCTGTCATTCACTGCGGCCCTGTCATTCACTGCGGCGCTGGCATTCACTGCGACGCCGGCATTCACTGCGGCACTGGCATTCACTGCGACGCTGTCATCTGCTGCCGCGGCGGGCGCGACGGCGACGGCGGGATCCGCGGCAGCGG
>CAKZIH010000299.1 GCA_936931335.1 uncultured Nostocoides sp.
GGGCGCAATGGGCGCGGGCCGAAGTGGTGGAGACCCAGCTACGGGAGCTGCTGGGCGACATACCGGCCGGGCAGCGGACTCCACCACAGCAGGCGCTGGCGATGCTGGCCGCTGCGGCGCAGTACAACCGGCGCGAGGCAAAGCCCTTCTGGTGGCGACATTTCGACCGGCTTCGGCATCCGGTGGACGAATGGGCCGGTCAGAGCGATGTGGTCCACATCGCCGCCGCCGAGATCATCTCCGACTGGGAACAGCCGCCCCGGGCGCGCACCTTCAAGCGACTGCTGCGGCTGCAGGGCATCGCCGGTCCGGGCAGCACCGGGGTACGACCGGGCACGCGCCATGGCGTGATCTACGACATGCCGACGCCGCCCGAGCTCGAGGCGCCCCCGGGGCTGCGGGTGGCGGCCACCCAGGTCGAGATCCGCGAGGCCCATAGCGCCGCCGATGGCTCGGTGAGCCTGGTCGTTGAGGAGAGCCTGCCCGGCCGGTATGCCCGGTTCACCGCACTCCCGCTGGCCCTGGTCCCCCAGCCCGCGCCCGCCACCACGCATATTGACACCGCGCTGGCCGAGCTCGGCGAGGAGGTGGCACAGACCTGGCCGCGCCTGCCGCAAACCGCGGGCATGGACCTATTGCTGCGGACCCCGCCGCGACAGCGCACCGGGCTCTTCCTGCCGCCGGTGGGAACGAGCGCCGACCGCTTCGTCACCGCGATCCGCGATGCGGTGCTCGATCTCGACGACTCCTATCTCGCGGTCCAGGGGCCGCCGGGTACCGGCAAGACCCATGTGGCCGCGCACGTCATCGCGCAATTGGTCCGCGATCACGGCTGGTCGGTGGGCGTGGTCGCGCAATCCCATGCCGCCGTGGAGAACGTCCTCGAGGCGGTGGTCCGCGCCGGCCTCGACGCCGATCTCGTCGGCAAGTTCGCTGCCGGGGGGCACGCCCCGGGTTCGTGGACCGCGATCACCGAGCGGGACGCCGGCACGGTGGCCTTCGCCGCCGACCGGGCGAAGCGCGGCTATGTGTTGGGCGGCACCGCATATGACGTCACCAACCTCAAACGGGTGGCGCGTGGCCAGTTCGACCTGCTCGTCGTGGACGAGGCCGGTCAGTACTCCCTGGCCAACACACTGGCCTGTTCCGTGGCCGCCCGGCGGCTGTTGCTGCTCGGCGACCCGCAGCAACTCGGCGAGGTTTCCCAGGGCGAGCACCCCGAACCGGTAGACCGGTCGGCCCTCGGGTGGTTGGTGGGCGAGGCGGCGACCCTGGATCCGGCATACGGCTATTTCTTGGGGACCACCTGGCGCATGCATCCCGACCTCGCGCAGCGCATCTCCCAGCTCTCGTATGCCGGTCAACTCACCTCCCAGAGCGAGGTCACCGCCGCACGTTCGCTGGCCGGGCTCGCGCCGGGAGTGCACGTCATACCGGTCGAGCACCGGGACAACACGGTGGAATCCCCGGAGGAGGCCCAGGTCGTCGTCGACCAGGTGCGCGAACTGCTCGGCCGGGAGTGGGACGATCCGCATACCGGCGGCGGTCCGCGGCCCCTGGGTCAGGGCGACCTGCGCGTGGTGACCCCCTACAACGCGCAGGCGCGGCGGTTGCGGGAGGAGTTGGACCGAGCCGGCTTCCCGGACGTTCCGGTGGGGACCGTCGACAAATTCCAGGGCCAGGAGGGCGTGGTCGTCCTGGTGTCGATGGCCGCCTCCAGCCGCGCCGATGTGAGCCGGGGGATGCGCTTCCTGCTCCAACGCAACCGGCTCAATGTCGCGCTCTCCCGGGCGAAATGGGCCGCGCTGCTTATCTGCTCGCCGGAGCTCACCGATTTCACCCCCACCTCGGCACGAGAACTGCTGCTACTCGGTGCCTTCCTGCGCCTCATCGGCGACGAGCCCGACTCTGATCCTCTTTCCAGCGCCGACACCTAGCGCCGCTGGTTAGCGCCGTTGGGCGAGGGCCCTCAGGACGACATGGCGAAGCGCACGGCGGCGGCCAGCAGGGCCAGACCGAGCAACAATCCGATGAGGGCCGCGGCGGCCACGGCATAGCCGCGCCGGCCCGAGGCCGGCTCCCCACCCACATACCAGTCGTACTCGGCGAGCTTGCCTACCCGCTCATCCGCGCTCGACGGCGCGGGCACGCCGGAGACATCCGGATCCTGCGCAGCGGGATCGGGTGGCCGGATGGGATGAGAGCTCACCCGGCCTTGTGTATCACCCCCGACCTGCGTCGCCGCCGCGCTGCGCGGCCCCCGGCCAGGCAGTTGAGTCCCGGATAGTGGTGTAGCGCGGTCGCGGAGATCGTCCTGGTGATGGA
>CAKZIH010000300.1 GCA_936931335.1 uncultured Nostocoides sp.
CCATTTTCCTCGCTGGGGCCGCTGAAGATCCCATCGAGGTTGGCGTCATAGCCGGCGGTGTAGGCGAGCAACTGGCCGGTAACGGCATTCGCCGCCTCGGCGTTGTCGGCCGGCTGGACGACGAGCGCGGCGCCCCCAGCAAGGAGGGCGCCCAGGACGGCGAATGATGCCTTCACACCGACCACGGTACCGCGCAGGTCAGAGCCGGTATGGCGCAGTCCGCGCGGGTGCGCGGGCGGCACTCAGGCCGCTGGGTGGCGCCGGCTCAGGAGGCGCCCGCCGACCCCGACGGCCAGGACCACCAGCCCGGCGAGGACCGCCGAACCCGGCAGCGTGGCGACCAGGACCAGGCAACCGGCCATCCCGACGACCTGCAGCAGCCGGGGCCAGCGGCGTTGGGCAGCGGGCTGCCGAAAGGCGCTGGCGTTGGCGACGAAGTAATAGAGCAGCACCCCGAAGGAGGAGAACCCGATGGCCCCGCGCAGGTCCACCAGCAGCACCAACGCGAGCACGACCGCGCCGATGAGCAGTTGGGCGGAGGCAGGCACCTGGTGGCGCGGTTCGACCCGTGCCAGGGGCGCGGGCAGGTCGCGTTCGCGGGCCATGGCGAGCATGGTGCGCGAGATACCGGTGATCAGCGCTAGCAGCGCGCCGAGGCTGGCGGCCGCGGCACCCAGGCGCAGCACCGGCAGCGCCCAGTCCGCACCGACGGCGGCCGCCGCATCGGCCAGCGGCGTGGTCGACCCGGCCAACCCGGCGCCGAGGTGGCGGACCAGCGCCAGGGCGATGGCGGCATACAGGCTCAGGGCGATGCCGAAGGCAATGAGGATCGCGCGACCGATCATCTCGGGACGGCGCACTTCCTCGGCCAGGGTGGCGATCCGGGCATAGCCGGCGAAGGCGAAGAACAGCAGACCGGCACCCTGCAGCAGCCCAAACACCCCGGCCGGCGCCGGTGGCGTCACCGCATCCGGCCGCGGGGCTGCCCAGGCAGAGACGAGGAAGCTGACCAGCACGATCAGGGTGGCGGCCAGCAGGATCCGGGCCAGTGTCGCGGTGCGGGTGATCCCGCGCAGGTTCAGTGCGGTCAGCGCCGCAACCGCCGCGGCCGCGGCCAGCCGCTGCCCGACCGGGTGGCCGGGGACGGCATACGCGGCAAAGGTCATGGCCATCGCCGCACACGAGGCGGTCTTCCCGATCACGAACCCCCAGCCGGCCAGGAAGCCCCACCAGGGCCCGAGCACTTCCCGACCGAAGAGATAGGTGCCGCCGGAAGAGGGATAGTTGGCCGCGAGCTGCGCCGAGGCCACCGCATTGCAGAAGGCGACCGCGGCCGCGATCCCCAGGGCGAGCAGCAGGCCCGATCCCGCGGCGGCCGCCGCTGGGCCGAAGGCGGCGAAGACCCCCGCCCCGAGCATGGCTCCGAGCCCAACGACAACTGCATCGCCGGTGCCGAGTCGGCGGGCGAGCGACCCCGTGTCAGTCACGATGACCAGTGTCCCCGAGCCCGTATGTCGTTGCCTAGCACCACTTCTCGCGCACCGCGCGCAGCACCTCGATGGTGCGCGCTGTCCCCACCCCGAGGGCCTTGAACTCCTTGCTGGTCAGCAGGCGCGAGGTGTGGATATTGCCCTCCAGGAGTCCGTATGCCGCCCGCCCCGCCACCACCGCGCGCTCCCCCTCGCGCTTCAGTTCGTGCACCGCCTGGGCCTGCGCCGCGGCCGGCGGATCCGCGAAGAGGGTGATGTAATGCCGGCCCGTGGGCGCGTGCTCGGTATGGAGTTCTTCGGCCCGCTCCACCAGGGCCGCCAGTTCCGCGGTCGTGAAGACGATGGTGGGCACCTCGAAGCCGGCGGCCGCGGCATACGCCTGCTCCAGCGCCTTGGTCACCGCGGTGACGGAGCGCGCGGAGTGATCCAGGCGCACATTGCCGGTGTTGATATACGTCTCCACATTCCGTCCGCCGGCCGCTTCCGTCGCGTCTTTGATCGCGCTCTTGGGGAATTTCCGGGTGGCGCCGAGGTTGATCGCGCGCAGGAAGGCGACATAGGTGGGCACCCGACCATGCTGCCCGACGGCGCTCGCGCCCCCTGCGGCGGCCGGCCCCCGCCACGATTGCGTTAAAGAGGAGGTCGGTCCGGGCCGGCCGGCGGGGTCCGCCGGATACTCGACCCAGGTGTCCACGCCCAGTTCCCGCAAGTGGAGGATGGGCCGAAAAAAGCCGGTCCAGGCGAAGCCGTACCGGCATTCTCGGTGAGTGGAGCTGAGGGTGTTGAGTCTCAGGACATAGGAAAGGCATGTCTCACGACATAGGAAAGTCCGG
>CAKZIH010000301.1 GCA_936931335.1 uncultured Nostocoides sp.
CTGTTTCCCACCTGCCGGTGCCCGTGCCAGTTCGTCGTATGGAATCGGAACCAGTCGGGATACCCGTGAAGCCGGGCCGCCTCTCGAACCGTGATCACTCGGTGTTCGTGAGGGTGTATGGGCCGGGGCGAAGTGTGAGCACCCCGCTCAGACCCGGTGCCCGCTCGCAACGTCCGGGAGGGCCCATCTGTGGGAAGCCTATACAGCCGGCTCTTCGGCTCCACCGAACCAGCTTCAGTGGCCGCAAATCGCTCCCTCGTCGCTGCCGTGTGCTCTGTTCGCCGCGAGCCCGTGAGGACCTCAGGATCCCAGTCGCGAGGTCTCGATCGATCCCCCAGTAGGGGATCAAGGCCAGCGAGCACTCTGGCGTAGGCGCTGGTGATGGCTTCGCGTCGCGTGACGTCGTCACCCGTCAATGCGACTTCGTCCGAAGTGAGAAGCGCTTCGTACTCGAGCGGAGACGGAAGCCCGTCGAAGGCATCGGCGACCGTGAACCTTCGCTCGAGCACCCTCGGACGTGCGGGCGCCGCCGGGCCGAGGGCACCGAGGACGATGAGTCGCCGACGTGACTGAGGCACGCCGAAATCGATGCTGTTGACTGCTGCGTCCGTTCCCGACACCGCGTATCCGGCCTTGCGAAGCCTGGCGAAGGCCTCTTCGCGAACGGCATCGAACTTGGCCTCCAGCAATCCCGCCACGTTCTCCAAGCAGAAGGACGCGGGCCGAAGCTCCTCTACGAGCCGGACGAACTCGAGGAGCAGGTCGTTCCTCTCGTCGTCCTTCTCGCGCTTCCCTCCCGTCGAGAAGCCCTGGCACGGCGGGCCGCCGACGAGCGCGTCGATGGATCCAGGCCATCGTGTACCCGGGTGGAGCCTCTGGAAACCGGTCCTGGCGGCCTCAAGGATCTCCGTGCCTGCGACCTTCGAGGCGTCGCGGCAGAGGACCTCGCACTGCGGGAAGTTGAACTTGTGGGTCGCAGCGTGCACCGGGTCGTACTCGACGGCGGCGACGACCTCGTAGCCGGCTTGCTCGAACCCGAGACTCATCCCTCCCGCTCCGGCGAAGAGGTCGACTGCGATGGGCCTCTTACGAGCCAGGGGAGCAGAAGAAACCGCCACTGTACGACGTTCGCACATGTCGGTGGCGGATGCACGCAGCCTGGTGATCGTGTCTTCCGTGCGGCCACGCGCATGGTCATGCATCATGAGGGTCATGCTCCCCGGACCTACCGACACGACGGTCGACGCTGGCGCCGAGAAGCGCTTCTTCATCGAGATGCTCACCAAGGACATCGAACTGCTGCCTGCGATCGTAGACCTTGTCGACAACAGCGTGGACGGCGCGAGGAGGATGCACGACGACGGCGACTTGGCGGGTCAGTGGGTCAGGATCAAGCTGGGAGGCGACTCCTTCGTGATCTCGGACAACTCCGGAGGCATCCCCGCTGACGTCGCGCGCCACTACGCCTTCCGGTTCGGCCGTGCCAAGAACTTCGTAGGCGTTCGTCGCTCGGTCGGGCAGTTCGGCGTAGGCATGAAGCGCGCGATCTTCAAGATCGGTCAGGCATTCTCGGTCGAGTCTGCCTTTCGAGCTCATGGAGACGATGCCGGCGACTCGAGGTTCAGTCTTGAGGTCGACGTGGAGGATTGGGCGAAGCAGACCGAGTGGACATTTCAGTTCGGGAGCGTCGATGAGAGTACGACGCTCGGCGAAGACGAGATCGCTGGCACGATCATTTCCGTCACGAACCTCCACCCCAGCGTGGCTGAGGACCTGAGGGATCCGGCGATCGTAAGGGCATTGAGAACCGAGCTGCGAATCCGCCACCAGGAGTCCATCCAGAACGGTCTGGAACTCATCCTGAATGATGAGCCGCCGCTCACAGCAGCGAGGCCCGCCCTCCAGTCGTCCGAGGCCGTAACGCCCCTGGTGAAGCAATGGCAGATCCCTGGTCCAGATGGCGGGAGCGTCGACGCCAGGCTCTACGCGGGAACAGTCGCACCCCCCGGCCGGGATCGGGGCGCCGACCTGCAGGACGAGGGACAGGCGGAGAACTTCCAAGACCCAGGCGACGCTGGCTGGTACCTGTTCTGCAACGACCGGCTCCTGCTGGTGGCGGACAGGAGCGCCCTGACAGGCTGGGGAAGCCCCGCCGCGGCCTATCACCCCCAGTATCGGAACTTCAGGGGCTTCGTGTACCTCACAGCAGACGACGCCCGCCTGTTGCCGTGGAATACCACCAAGACGGCCGTGGACCGAGACTCCCCCGTTTTCCGCGCCGTGCAGTCAGAGATGAAGACGGCCCTGGTGGCGGTTCAAGCGGTCATCAACCGAGCCAAATCCGTGCGGTCACGAACTGAGGAGGACCAGGAGAAGCCAGAAATTCTGAAGGCTCTCGATGGCGCGCCCGACACCCCGATCACCTCGTTGACGCCCTCGGCACAGATCATCGTTCCCCAGCCTCCAGCACCAAGGCCAAAGGACCCTCCCGCGCCCAAGATCCAGCGAATCCAGTACGCCGTGGACCCAGCTCGGTTCGAGGAGGTCGCCGGAGCCCTCGGCGCTAGCAGTGGCTCCGAGGTTGGGCGCATGACCTTCGACTACTTCTACGACCGCGAAGTGGACTAATGGCTAGGCAGTACGAGTTCCGGCCTGCCAAGGCGGCTCAAAGACGCATGATCGTCGATGCATGTCGACGTCTGACAGCGATCGCGTCGCTGGATGCGTACCAGTACGTCGGCTTCGGCGGCCTCGAGTTCATCGACTTCGTCGAGTTCCATCGAGGGCTCGGCATCCCCTGCATGACCAGCATCGAGCGGGACACGCAAATTGCGCACCGCCTCGAGTTCAACAAGCCCTACCGAGGTATCCGGATCCTGATGGGCGAGGCTCGCGACCGCCTGCCTGAGGTCGACTGGAGCCGACTGGCGATCACATGGCTGGACTACACGGAGACCCTCAGCACCGACATCCTGCGCGACGTCGAGTTCGTGATCCGGTCGAGTGTCCCCGGTAGCGTCGTGATCGTCACCGTGAACGGCGCGGCTGGCGCTCCAGTTGGGGAGCGCTTGCAGGTGCTGCGCGAGCGTCTTGGAGACCTCGTCAGTGACAACCTGCCTGCGTCTGCGGCGTATGAGTGGGGCCCCGCCATCATCCAACGCGAGGTGCTGCAGGCGACTGCGCACAGCGCTGGCCGGGCGGCGCACGGCGCCCCGTTCAGGCAGCTGTTCAACTTTCACTACGCCGACGACGCCAAGATGCTCACTTGGGGCGGTGCCGTCAGCGCATTGTCCGTGGATCGCACGATCGACGCCTGCCGCTTCGACGATCTCCCGTTCGTGCGCACCGGCGACGAGGCGTTCGAGATCAAGGTTCCACTTCTGACTGACCGGGAGATTGCACATCTGGAGACGGAGCTGGGCGTGCGCGCTGACGGACCGATGCCCAAGCTCAAGGGCGTCACGCCGGCCGAGGTGAAGGATTTGGCCCGGGTCTACCGATGGCGGGTAGGGACCAAGTAGCGAGTTAGTTGAGGTCACGCCGCGTTGGACCCGCACCTCGACTTCTACCGCCCCGGTGGATCCGGCGCGCTGGCACGTCCCGCGGCGGCTCCAGCAGAGCTTCGCAGGTGGTGGCCG
>CAKZIH010000302.1 GCA_936931335.1 uncultured Nostocoides sp.
GGCCAGCTAGCCGAGGCCGCGGAACTCGACCTGCGCGTCCTTCCCGCACCCGCGACCTGCTCGGCCGGGCCGGTGCCCACGATCTGCGCAGCCTCGATCTGGCCGACCTCCTGGGTCGCGGCGAGGTCCACCTCGACGAGAAGGCGATCGCCGCGTCCATCACCGGCAAGCGAATCCTGGTCACCGGCGCGGGCGGCTCAATCGGCTCGGAACTGTGCCGGCAGATCGTCCGCTATGGCCCGGCGCTCCTGGTGCTCCTGGACCGTGACGAGTCCGCGCTGCACTCCACCCAGATCTCCCTGACCGGCCGCGGCCTGCTCGATGGGGAGGACACGGTCCTCGCGGATATCCGCGATCGCGACCGGATGCACGAGGTGATGGCCTCGGTGCGCCCCGACGTCGTCTTTCACGCCGCCGCGCTCAAGCACCTCCCCCTCCTGGAGCGCGCCCCACAGGAAGCCTGGAAGACCAATGTCCTGGGCACCCTCAATGTGCTGAGCGCGGCCCGCGCCGCCGGCGTCGAGGTCTTCGTCAATATCTCCACCGACAAGGCTGCCAACCCCAGCTCCGTGCTCGGCTACAGCAAGCGCCTCACCGAGCGCTTGACGGCGTATGAGGCGGGCCGCGGCCCGGGCCGGTATGTCAGCGTCCGCTTCGGCAATGTCCTGGGCTCGCGGGGCTCGGTGATCACCGCATTCACCCAGCAGATCGAACGCGGCGGCCCGGTGACCGTCACGCATCCAGAGGTAGAGCGCTACTTCATGCTCATCCCCGAGGCCTGCCAGCTCGTGTTGCAGTCGGCGGCGATGGGCGGCGACGGCCGGGTCATGGTGTTGGACATGGGGCGGCCGACCAAGATCGCCGAGGTCGCCCAGACCCTAATCCAGCTCTCCGGACGGCGCGATATCCCCATCGTCTATACCGGCCTGCGGCCCGGCGAGAAGCTCACCGAGGAGCTCTTCGCGCCCGGGGAAAAGGTGGAGCGCTCCGCCCACCCCCTGGTCTCCTCTGTCGATGTCCCGCCCCTGGCGCACCCTGCCGTGCGCGAGGTCCGCTTCGCCAACGCCCAGGAAACGCTGGGGTACATGCGGACCACGTCCCGGCACGAACTCGCCCCCGACACCGCGCCGGCCTCCGCATCCGCGCCCGTATGACGGACCACGCCATCGCGCTGTCCGTGCCGGACCTGACGCGCGCCGAAAAGGATGCCGTCGCCGCGGCCACCGAAGTGGTCAGCGGCGGACGCACGCGCCTCGACGCGATCACGCAGTTTGAGCGCGAGTTCGCCGCACACTCTGGCACCCGCCGGGCGGTCGCCGTCTCGTCCGGCACCGCAGCCATTCACCTGGCCCTGATCCACCTGGGGGCGCGCCCGGGCACGGCGGTGCTCACCTCCTCGATGACCTTCGCGGCGACCGCCAACGCGATTCGCTACACCGGCGCCGACCCCGTCTTCATCGATTCCCGCCGCGAAGACGCGAACGTCGACGTCGACCTGATGATCGAAGCTGCCGACACCCTGGCCGACGAGGGGGTGGAGGTGGTGGCCGCGATCCCCGTCGACCTGTTCGGCCGCTGCGCCCACTACACCACCCTGGAGCCCGCACTGGCCGAGCGCGGGATCCCGTTGCTTGCCGACGCCGCCGAATCGGTGGGAGCCACGCACAACGGCCGGCCCGCCGGATCGATGGGCCGAGCCGGCGCAATCTCGTTCAACGTCAACAAGATCATGACAACGCTGGGTGGGGGCATGATCGTTAGCGATGACGAGGAATTGTGCGATCACGCCCACAAGCTCGCCAACCAGGCGCGGGAGAATGTCGCCTGGTACGAACATACGGAGATCGGCTACAACTACCGGATGTCCAACCTCGCGGCGGCCCTAGGCTCGGCCCAGTTGCGCCGCCTGCCGGAGTTGATGGCTGGCCGGCGACGGGTGCGCGAGGCGTATGCCGCGGCGTTCGCGGACGAGCCGTCTATCCGCATCCTCGGCCGGGACACTGGCGATCAGGACGACAACTGCTGGCTGACCACGATCGTCGTCGACAACGGCCGTTTCCATCCGCAGGCCGCAATCGACCAGCTTGCCGACATGGGCATTGAGGCGCGGCACCTCTGGAAGCCCATGCACCAACAGCCCGTGTATGCCGGCGCCCGCGCCTTCCTCACCGGCGCCGCCGACGATCTCTTTGCGAACGGTCTCAATCTCCCCAGCAGTTCGATCCTCACCGACGCCGAGCTGGACCGGGTCAGTACGGCCATCCTGGCAATCGTGCGGGAGCACACCACATGAGCGCGATCGACGCCAAGCGCGCGATGGATCTCGCCCTCGGGGTCCCGGGCTTGATCGTCAGCCTTCCGGTCCAAGCCGTCATCGCCTGGCAGGTACGTCGTCGTCTCGGCAGCCCGGTGCTCTTCCGACAGACCCGCCCCGGCCTGCACGGCGAACCCTTCACGCTGATCAAGTTCCGCTCCATGGTGGAACCCGACCCCGCCAACAATCGGGTCACCGATGAGGAGCGAATGACGCCCTTCGGCGCCTGGTTGCGCTCGACCAGCCTGGACGAACTGCCGACGCTGTGGAATGTCATCAAGGGCGAGATGTCGTTGGTAGGTCCCCGGCCGCTGCTCATGCGCTACCTGGACCGATACACCCCAGAGCAGGCGCGACGCCATGAAGTGCGCCCAGGACTGACCGGACTTGCTCAAGTCAACGGACGCAATTCGATCGATTGGGATTCCAAATTTGCCCTCGACGTGCAGTACGTCGACGAGCGGACCCTGATCGGGGATCTCCGTATCCTTCTCGATACGGCTCGCATCGTCTTCACGCGAGAAGGGGTATCGGCTGGGGATGGCAATGTGACTATGCCGGAGTTTCAGGCACCATCAAGGGAGGACACATGCAGAAACTTTGGATAGTCGGTGCCGGCGGGTTTAGCCGGGAAGTCGCAGAAGTCGTCCGGGCTATCAATGCGGTAGCACCCACCTGGGAGCTGGCAGGGTTTGCCGATGACGCTCCCGAGTCGGAGCATTGCCGCCTCTTGGCACAGCGCGGCTACACAGTTTGCTCGGTCGACCAACTCCTGAAGTCGGAGCCGGGCGCGTACGCGTTGAGCATTAGCAATGGTGCCGTCAAACAACGACTCGACACACTCCTCACCGCGGCGGGATGGGAACCGGCCACGCTTGTCCACCCGGATACGAGCATCGGGCCCACGGTGATACTCGGTCCCGGTTCCATCGCATGCGCGGGGGTGAGGGCACCGGCAGACATCACTTGTGGGCGACACGTGCATTTGAACCTCAACGTCACCATCGGACATGACAGCACCCTTGAGGATTACGTGAGCGTCCACCCGCTTACGGCCATCAGTGGGTGGGCACGCATTGGAACGCGCACCATGCTTGGAACCTGCTCGACGATATTGCAGAATGTCACGGTTGGGGCGGATGTTGCTGTAGGCGCGGGAGCATGCGTAGTGCGCGACATCCCTAGCGGCGTCACGGTTAAGGGCATACCCGCCCGATGACGCGCGGACGCGTGCGCCTCATCACGCAATGGTGGGCCCCAGAACCGGCACACGTGCCGGAGTGGATGGCCCGCGGACTAAGTCAGGCGGGATGGCAAATGGACGT
>CAKZIH010000303.1 GCA_936931335.1 uncultured Nostocoides sp.
GCGACTTGGGCTCGAACGCGGCAGCACCTTCGGCCCGGTAGCGGGCCAGGAGTTTGGAGACCCACCCTTCGGAGGCTCCGTAGGTGCGGGCTGCTTCAGCTTGGGACAGCCCTTGGACGGTGACCGCGGTGATGATCGCTCTGGCCTTCGACACCGCCGCATCTGACCAGCGCCGGACTTTCCTATGTCGTGAGACATGCCTTTCCTATGTCCTGAGACTCAACACCTCCGCCTCCGCCCGCGGATGTCCCCGGACATCGGAAACCCCTGGACCTCGTGGTCCAGGGGTTTCGTCATGGTTTTCGCGATGGCGTTAGCTGCAGATGTCCGCATTCGCCTTGCGCGTCTGCAGACCCGAGGACGAGGCGGGGGCGGCGCTGACCGTCATTCGGGGCAACGGATCGGAGCCGCGGCGATTCGGCACCTCAACCGGATTGGCGGCACCGCTGCCCAGGTGCACGACGACCTCGGAGCCAAGGCTGTCGTCCTCTTTGAGCGTGGCGCCCGGGAAGGCCGCAGCCACGGTCCGTGCCGCCCCCAGGCGACCCGGCGAATGCCGCACCACGGTGCCCTCGGTCTCCCCCGGTGCTCCATTGCCGTAGCCAGCGACCTGGAAGCCCTGAACGCTCAGCGCCTCGCCGGCCTGGACGGCCAGCCCCTCGGTCCCCGAGTCGTTGACGATCCGCACTGAGATCTCGTCCGGGCGCACGGTCAACGGAGACTGCGAGGTGCTCGTCGGGGTGGGCGAGGGTTTGGTCGTGGGTTGGAGCGGGCGGTCGGCCTTGATGGCTGTCCAGATCGCGTCCGCCTTATCCGTCCACTGCACCCGGTCGGGATCCTCCGGATAAACCTCGGTGGGGACGGTGACAAACTCGATCTTGTCCACGCCCAGGTTTTGGATGCTGCGCGCGATGCCGGCCATCCTCGTCGGGGTGAGGTCGGGGTCCACGGTCATTGCCTTGGTGGCGGCGTCGAGGAAGCCATAGAGGCGGTCCGGGCGTAGCAGCAGCTTGCTGCTCGTGGCCTCCTGGGCGACCGACGACAGAAATGCCTGCTGCCGACGGATGCGGTTGAGGTCGGAGCCGTCGTTGACCGTCTTGCGGACCCGCACATAGCCCAGGGCTTCCTTGCCCGACAGGCGGTGTCGGCCGGCGGCCAGGGTGAACTGGGCGTCCTTGTCGGCGATATCGGTCGTCGTGCAGACCTCGACGCCCCCGAGCGCGTCCACCATGTCCTGGAAGCCTCGGAAGTCGATCACCACGAAGTGGTCGACATAGATGCCGGTCAGGCCTTCGACGGTCTTGACCACGCACCCAGGCCCGCCCTGGTTGAAGTTGTAATTCCACTGTCGCACTTCGCCATTGGCCACCGTGGACTGCGGATCGGCGCAGTCCTTGGGTGCCTTGGTCATCGAGTCGCGCGGAATGGAGACGACGAGCGCGTCCTTGCGGTCCGCGGACAGATGCACCAGCAGGTTGGTGTCCGAATGCGCGCCCCCCTCGACGGTGTCGCTGCCATACTCCGTGGTCCCGATGCCCGTGCGGGTGTCGGAGCCCATGAGCATGATGTTGAGCGGACGCGGCGCCCCCTGCGACGCCGACGAGGTGGCGGGCCGGCTGCCGAGGATCTTGGAGACGTCGATCCGGGTGATATTGCTGTTGAAGCGCCAGTATGCGGCGCCTCCGACCGCGAGCGCGCCGGCGAGGAGGACGCCGATGATCGCCAGGACGAGGAAGCGTCGGCGGCGCCGGGGACGTGGGACCGCGGTCGCCCCCAGGGAGCGCGACGGCTCCTCAGATTGGTCGGTCACCTTGGTGATTCCCCTGCTCGGCGCGATCGGACGCGGTGAGTCTAGGAGCAAATGGGGCTGGACCCGACTCAATCATTGGGCAAACGTGCGAACCCCGCCCGGGTGTTCCCGGACGGGGTTCGTCAGACGGGGCCGGTCAAGCCGACCTCACGCGGTCCTCAGGCGATGGGACGAACGTGGTCAGCCTGCGGGCCCTTCGGACCCTGGGTGACCTCGAACTCGACCCGCTGCGCCTCATCGAGGCTGCGGTAGCCGTTGGTGTCGATGGCGGAGTAGTGAACGAACACATCGGGGCCGCCGCCGTCCTGGGCGATGAAACCGAAGCCCTTTTCCGCGTTGAACCACTTGACAGTGCCCTGAGCCATGGGGTGAATCTCTTTCCTTCTGCTGCTGCAATGTTTGCCGTAAATCACGACAACCACGGGATGCGCTGACAATTCTCGATGGATGGCCACCCCGGGCCGATACGGCCGAAGACCCCCTCGGGGGAGGCAGCTGGTCACCGAGAATTTGCCGGGCAACCGCGTGAAACGCTAGCACGCTTGGCACAGCGGTGCGCACCGTGTGCACGACAGCTTGGGTATGCCGTCCGCCCGCCACCCCGGGGGTCTCCGGGCCCCGCGCGCATTGACCAGCGGCAGGAGGCCAAAACTCCTTGCGACACAGGGCAACCCGCGGTTGTTGGCCCGTTCAACTACCCCTCGGTAGCGACCGTCCCGCTCGGGTTGCCGGGGTCCATCGTGCGGGCACCCATGGCGTCGGCCACGGTCTCGATTCCGTACTCGTAGCCCCGCACGCCGCAGCCGCAGATCACGGCGCGGGCGAGGGCGGCAACATACGAATGGTGACGGAATTCCTCACGGGCGTGCACATTGCTCAGGTGCACCTCGACAAATGGTCCGGAAATCGCTGCCAAGGCATCCCGGATGGCAATTGAGGTATGCGTGTACGCCCCCAGGTTCACGACGAACCCGGCGGCCTTGCGCAATTCCTGGATCCAATCGACGATTTCGCCTTCGTGATTGGATTGCCGGAATTCCAGGCGCAGCCCCCGCCGCGCCGCGACCTGCCGGCACAGGGCCTCCACGTCACCCAGCGTCTGATGCCCGTAAATCTCCGGCTCCCGCTGGCCCAGCAGATTGAGGTTGGGCCCGTTGAGCACCACGACCAGATCGTCCATACCGCGGAGCGTATGCCGCGCGAGGGAGGGCATGGGGACGTGAGTCAAAGGCGGCGATCATCCCGGGGCCTTCGCCTCCGCTTGGCCAGCACGTGCTTTTCGTGCGCGGTATAGCTCGCGAACCCGGTAGGCAGCGTTGGGTCGAACGCCGGGATTATCTCGACGTCGCCCTGGTACACGCGCTTCTTGGGAAGAATCACGCGTCGAAGCCGATTCCTGGACACCGCCAGAAAGACCCGTAGATTTCGCCACATCAGGCAGGTCCCATCCTCAGTGGGTAAGCCCCTCGCACGCCAGCGCGGCGCAGGGCGTGGTGGGACGATAACCCAACCGACTCGAGGTACTGGACCGGCTCCAACACCGTGGCATCCGCGCTGTGCAAGGATCGTTAACGTCGGCACCACAGTGCACTACTGCTTGGCGCCAACATCGGCTAGAGCAGCGTCTGTCAGATTCCCACCTGACGAACCTGGGGCAGCGGCACCAAGCTGGGGAGGCCGTGAGGCCAGTTTGCTGGCGTCTACCAATCGCGGAGAGGACGGGCCGGCTACGCTCGCACAAATCAGACGTGATCATGCGCGGTCCCGAAGACTTGACGCCGAAGACGTCGCCAGGCTGAAGCAACTCCATGCCGATGGATGGAGGCAGGGTCGGATCGCCGAGAGTTGGGAGTCACGCGACAGGCGATCAAGAAGCGGCTGGCACAGTGAATCTCCTTCGTTCTGAGGCCAAATCGTCTGCATCAACTCGGCCGCTGTGCAGAATAAGGCAACGCAGGTCCCGCAAGTCCTCCATTGTGACGAACTAGAAGTCTCATCGACAAGCGCGTAGCCTTGAAATCCTGGTCGTGGTACGCTCGCGACAGAGTAGCTCCGGTTTCGCAAATCTGCCAGAAGCTCCGAGCAACCAGGAAAGGAGCCACATAGTGAAGCTACGCAAGACGAGCTTGGTGGTCGCATCCCTTCTTTTCGCAATGCCTCAAGCAAGCGCGAACGCTACAGAGCCACGAGACCCGGCGTTCGACTCAAGCGACTGCGCATCCGGCTACGTCTGCCTGTGGGGCAATCGAGACTGGAAGGGCAGCCCTGCAATCATCAAGAAAGACGCAGGCCTGTACGGCACCGGTTGGTACAATAACGACGAAACGTCGTCAGTGCGCAATCGAAGCGGCTACGTCGCGTTCTTCTACAAGAATGCCAATGGCGGTGGTACCCGCAAATGCCTTCCGTCAGGCTACGCCCAGCGCAATCTGGACACTGACGACTTCGACGACACGATCTCCTCCTTCCGACTGGCAAATGGCTCCTGCCCGTCCAGCGAGATTATCGGCTACCCGATCTAGTTCACAAGCCACGAACGCGCATCAAATTCAATAGCAGGAGGAATTTGTGATCCGCTCTACATCGCTCCGACGCGCCATGCTCGTAGGCACCGCAGTGTCCATGGGGCTTACCACAGCCACCGCCACGCCTAGCTCGGCCCAGACCGACAGCGCGACGCCTCGCAAGTCGGTCGTGTCGCCCGCTAGCGACACTTCCAAGGCGTCCTCGGACTGCCCTGGAAAGACCCTCTGCCTCTGGGACGATCGGAACTATTCAGGTAAGCCATTCCTGAAGGTGAAAACGCTGGGCATTCATGCGACCGGCTGGTCCAACAACGACGACGCATCGTCAGGCTGGAACAAGACGCTTTACACTGCGTGGCTCTACTTCAACGCCAACGGAGGCGGTACCCGATACTGTCTTCCAAGTGGCTATACGGCCGGCAACTTCAGCGACTATGAGGGGCTTAACGACGAGATCTCGTCCGTCGGCCTGTTCGATGACACGGGCTGCCCATCCGGATCAGCTACAATCGGCCACTTTAAGGGATACTAGGACCAAAGCAGGCTAACTATGACGCTCCCCGACCTTCCGGATGGACTCAGGAACGCGGACGAAGTCCGATATGCAGAGCGCCTCAAGGCGTACAACCTGAGACTTTATCGCAGTAGCGATGGCGCGATTCAGCTCGCTGGCGATTGGCACGACTACACAGGTCCGGTCAAGCGAGATGGTGTGGCTGCTTCTCCGGCTCTAACGAACGAACTCTACTACCTGGGTTGCCGAATGCAGCAACTGATGGTTGAGCGCCTGCGTGAGCTGGGCTACAACTTCCCCGACTACGATCCCGCTGATCCAGGGATCAAGGCAGACGGAAGTCAACCGGGAGATCGGGAGGCTTACACCCGCGTCAGCGACGAGGTAGTTGGCAAGCTACTTCGTGCCGAGCCTATTCCCGCTTGGCGGGGAGACCTGACCCCGATCGACTGGGATAAGGTCACGGGAGTCGGTGGCGGACACCATAAGGCGACCGCCGACTGATGGGCCACAGCCGTATAGGTATACGGCTGCAGACGCACCCTGCTGCGGAAGTGATCGAACACTATAAGCATTAGCTTCGGCCCAAACTCACGGTATCCAGCCAAGTTTGTCTTGCTTAGATACTGCAGAGCCTGGCGCCTGCACGTCTTATCCGCTAAGGCGACACCGCAGAGTGTGCGCCAGGCTGAGACCCTCGCTGAAGGATCAGGCCTCAGCGAGGCTCTGGAGCTCCGCAGTCCCAAGACAGCAAACGAGACACTCCCTGGGGCGCCTCGCAAGCTGACCTTGACCGACGTACTCCGTGCTTCCGGGGAGGGAACCTCCCGCGGGAGTTGGAGTACGGCTGTTATGGCGGAGGGCGTGGGGGGTCCTACGCCCACCGACGCGCGCGAAGCGCGGCGGAGGGCGTGGGATTCGAACCCACGATGACGTTGCCGCCATAGCGGTTTTCAAGACCGCCGCACTAGGCCACTATGCGAGCCCTCCAGCGCCCCGAAGGGCGGGGACCACGCTAGCGCGCCGCCGGGGGTGACGGTCACGGCATACGGGCGATTGGCTGTCGACCAAGAGCGGAATGCCGGGCCCGCACAGGTAATCTCGCCAGGCAGAGGTTCGCGCACGCGGGCCGTTCGACAGTTCGGCGCCCTGCCCGCGGCCGCGGGTGAGCGCCTGAAGGAAGGAAGATCACTATGGCGAAGCTTTCGTTCCTGGCGGGCGCGGCCGTGGGCTATGTCCTCGGTGCGCGGGCCGGCACCCAGCGCTACGAGCAGATCAAGACCCAGGCCAACAAGCTGTGGTCCAGCGACCCGGTCCAGGCCAAGGTCGTTGAGGCCAAGGATGTGGCCAAGACCAAGGCCGCCCCATTCGTCGCCGATGTCGTCAGCGACGCGGCCAAGTCCACCGCCGACAAGCTGCGCGAGGTCAAGGACCAGGTGACCGGCGACAAGGACTCCGACCTGCCCGACAGCATTCACCGCGGCGACGACGGCAAGCTGCACGCCGAGCACAACTGGGGACCGGGCCCGGGCAAGCTGCCCTGATCCGCGCCGGTCTCATCCCCCGCCGGTCGGCCCGTCCTACCGGCGATAGCGAACGAGCCCACGTCCTCCTCGGACGTGGGCTCGTTCGCGCTATGGGGATTCGACGATGCCGCGATGAGGGACCGGGCCTCAGATGAAGATCGCCGGGTCCCGAAAGAGCGCGTCATAGGGCTCCTCTCCGGCGGCCTTGGGGAAGCGATAGACCGCCGGCACCCCGGTGGCAATGGCCCCCGCAGGGACATCTTTGACCACCACCGAGTTGGCGCCGATCTGGGCGTCCGCACCGACATACACCGGGCCGAGGACCTTGGCGCCGGCGCCGATGGTCACCCGGTCGCCGAGGGTGGGATGCCGCTTGACGCGCTCCATCGAGCGACCCCCCAGGGTGACCTGGTGATAGAGCATGCAGTCGTCGCCGACCTCGGCCGTCTCCCCGATCACCACACCCATACCGTGATCGATGAAGAACCGCCGCCCGAGCTTGGCACCCGGGTGGATCTCCACCCCGGTGATCGCCCGGGAGACATAGGCGACCAGGCGGGCCAGCGGACGCGTCAGCGGGTTGCCCCACAGTTCGTGCGCCAGCCGGTGCAGCCAGATCGCGTGCAACCCCGCCGAGGTGAAGAGCAGCACCCAGCGCGACGTGGCGGCCGGGTCCCGCACCATCGCGGCATCGAGATCCTCGCGGATCCCGGCCCGAGCGCGGGCCATCCGGGCGGAGCGGGTGGGGGGTCCAACGAACATGACGCTCACCTCATACGGGGTCGGGACGAGCCGGTATGCCGCGCCCGCGGCATACCGGGGCTCAGTCCAGGAGGTCGGAGAAGAGGATGGTGGACAGGTAACGCTCGCCGAAGCTGGGGATGATCACGACGATGGTCTTGCCGGCGTTCTCGGGACGGCGGGCGACCTGGTCGGCGGCGGCCAGCGCGGCACCGGAGGACAGACCAACGAGCAGGCCCTCTTCCTTGGCGGCGCGGCGCGCCCACTCCACGGAGGTGTCGGCATTGATGTCGATGACCTCGTCATAGATCGAGGTGTCGAGGATCTCGGGCACGAAGTTGGCGCCGATGCCCTGGATCTTGTGCGGGCCGGGCTGGCCGCCGTTGAGGATCGGGGACTCCTCGGGCTCCACGGCGATCATCTGGACCTCGGGCTTGCGCTCCTTGAGCACCTGACCCACCCCGGTGATGGTGCCGCCGGTGCCGATCCCGGCGATGACGATGTCAACCTTGCCGTCGGTGTCCTTCCAGATCTCCTCGGCGGTGGTCTTGCGGTGGATGGCCGGGTTGGCCTCGTTGGCGAACTGGCGGGCCAGGATCGCGCCATCGCGCTCCGCAACGATCTCGTCGGCCTTGTTGACCGCGCCCTTCATGCCCTCGCTGCCGGGGGTGAGGATGAGCTCGGCGCCGAACGCGCGCAGCAGGGCCCGGCGCTCCTTGCTCATGGTCTCGGGCATGGTCAGCACCACCTTGTAGCCGCGGGCCGCACCCACCATCGCCAGCGCGATGCCGGTGTTGCCGGAGGTGGCTTCCACGATCGTTCCGCCGGCCTGCAGCGCCCCCGACGCCTCCGCCGCGTCCACGATCGAGACCCCGATGCGGTCCTTGACCGAGTTGGCGGGGTTGTAGAACTCGAGCTTGGCCACCACGGTCGCCTCGCTGTCGATGATCCGGTTGATCCGGACCAGGGGGGTGTTGCCGATGAGCTTGGTCACGTCGTCGTAGATGGGCACGTGCTTCTCCGTTTGCCTAGCGGGTGGATATCCGCGGCAACTCTACCCAACACCGCGTTATTCCCCACCAAACTTCTCGTTATGTATCGGTAGGGTGCCTGTCCCACGTCGGTATGCGCCCGCCCCCGCCCCGGCTGGGTCGGCTGGGACATATGCCACATGGCCGGCTGGCCTCATCGGTAGGTGACTGTCGGATGGCGTCCTTAAGCTTCCGGTATGTCAGTGGTCCAGATCATCGGCCTCGTCCTGAGCGTGAGTGTCACGCTGGTGGGCTGGGCCTTGCTCTTCCGTGCGGTATGGCGGTTCACCCGCCTGTATGCCGCGGGAGGCCCCGCCGCCCGCCTCGACAACCCGGGCGCGCGCACCTGGACCCTGGCCAAGGAGTTCCTCGGCCACACCCGGATGTCCCGGCTGCCGGTGGTCGCCGTGGCGCACTGGTTCACCGCGCTCTCCTTCATCCTGCTCTTCACCACGCTGATCAACGCCTTCATGCAGCTGGTGGACCCCGATGCGCGGCTGCCGCTGATCGGGCATTTCCCGCCCTATGAATGGCTCATCGAGGTCTTCGCCTGGGGCGGGTTCATCGGCATCCTCGCGCTCATCGGCATCCGGCAGAAGGCGCATCCGCGCAGCGCGGCCGGGGAGCACGGGCGGCGCTCCCGGTTCTTCGGTTCGACGTGGTGGCAGGCCTATTACGTCGAGTTCACGATCTTCGCGGTGACCGTCTGCATCCTGCTGCTGCGCTCCCTCGAGGCGGCGATCTCCCGCGTCGCTCACCTGGACGAGAGCATCGCCCTGCACTTCCCACTCACTGGCTGGCTGGCCGGGATGTGGGACCGGTTCAGCCTCACCGGCCTGGGGAACGCCGTCGTGATCGTGGCGACGATCAAGATCCTGGTCTCCTTCGCCTGGATGATCACCCTGTCGCTGACCCCGACGATGGGGGTGGCCTGGCACCGCTTCCTGGCCTTCCCCAACATCTGGTTCAAGCGGGAGTCCTCGGGTGCCACCGCCCTAGGCGCCCTGCCGCCGCTGGTCAAGGACGGCCAGGTGGTGACCATGGAGTCGCTGGAGGAGCTGCCGGAGGACGAAGAGCTCTCGCTCGGCGCGGGCAAGGTGGAGGACTTCACCTGGAAGGGCCTACTGGACTTCTCCACCTGCACCGAGTGTGGTCGCTGCCAGAGCCAGTGCCCGGCCTGGAACACCGACAAGCCGCTCTCGCCCAAACTGCTGATCATGGCGCTGCGCGATCACGCCGACGCCAAGGCGCCCTACCTCACCGCGGCCGCCGAGCATCGGGCCGCGGTCCTGGAGGCCGATCCCAAGCTGGCCGCGCTCACCGAGACGCCGCTCATCGGGGCGACCGGATATGACCCCAGCCAGCCGCTCACCGCATACAACCCGCACGGGCCGGATGCCGTGATCGATGCCGACGTGCTCTGGTCCTGCACCACCTGCGGCGCGTGCGTCGAGCAGTGCCCGGTCGACATCGAGCATGTCGACCACATCGTCGACATGCGCCGCTACCAGGCGCTGGTGGAGAGCGCCTTCCCCAACGAACTCGCCGGCCTCTTCAAGAACATGGAGAACAAGGGCAACCCATGGGGTATGGGAGCGCGCGCCCGTCTCGACTGGGCCAAGGACCTCCCCTTCTCCGTGCCCGTCGTCGGCCAAGATGTGGAGGACCTGCAGGAGGTCGACTATCTATTCTGGGTCGGCTGCGCCGGGGCCTATGAGGACCGCGCCAAGAAGACCACCCGCGCCGTCGCCGAACTGCTGAATATGGCGCAGGTGTCATTCGCGGTCCTTGGCGATGGTGAGACCTGCACCGGTGACTCGGCCCGCCGCGCGGGCAATGAGTTCCTCTTCCAGATGCTCGCCGAGCAGAATGTGGAGACCCTCAACTCCTCGGGCGCCACGCGCATCGTCGTCACCTGCGCGCACTGCTTCAACACGATCAAGAACGAGTACCCGCAGCTCGGCGGCACGTATGAGGTGCTGCACCACACCCAGCTGCTCAACCGGCTGGTGCGCGACGGGCGCCTGGTGCCGGTCTCCCGGCCCGACCGGCCGGCGGCGCTGTCCTCGGCGCGCAATGTCGCCTCCACCGCGGACACGGTGACCTACCACGACCCGTGCTATCTCGGCCGGCACAACCAGGTCTACTCCCCGCCGCGCGAACTGATCGGCTCGCTGCCGGGAGTCACGCTCAAGGAGATGCCGCGCTCCGGTGAGCGCTCGTTCTGCTGCGGTGCCGGTGGCGCGCGGATGTGGATGGAGGAGAAGCTCGGCACGCGGGTCAACGTCAACCGCACCGACGAGGCGCTGGGCACCGGGGCACAGCGCATCGCGATCGGCTGCCCCTTCTGCCGGGTGATGCTCTCCGACGGCCTCACCGCCCGGCAGTCGGAGGAGGGGGGCCGGTTCGCCGAGGTCGAGGTCGTCGACATCGCCCAGATGCTGCTGGCCGCGGTGCGCCCGTCCCCGGACGGCGAGCAGGCCGGGCAGCCCGCACCGCAGGCCGTCGACGCTTAAGGACTGGCGAACAGCGCGGCGACCTCGGCCGGGTCGACGTCCTCGATCCGCGGGTGCGCCCAGCGCGGGGCATTGTCCTTGTCCACGAGCCGGGCGCGCACGCCCTCGGCGAAGTCGGGATGGCGCATCATCCCAGCCGCGACCGCCCGATCGACCGCGAGAGTGGTCGCCAGGTCCGGTTCGGCCGCGGCAGCCCGGATGCGGGCCAGGGTCACGCAGACCGCGAGCGGCGAGCGGGCGCGCAGCAACTGCGCGCATTCGCGCGCGTCGTCATCGGGATGCTCCGTGAGCCGGCGCACGATGGCGCTCGCGTCATCCCCGGCGAAGCACTCATCGATCCACCCACGGGCCCCGGCCAACGGCGAGGCGGGGATCGGCATACCGGCGTGGAGGTCGGCGCCCTGGGCGACGGCGTCGATCACCCGGTCATACGACTCGTCGGTGTCGATTCGATCGGCCAGGCCGAGAGCGATGGCGTCGGCCGGCCCGAATGTGGCGCCGGTGAGCGCGACATAGGTCCCGAGTTCGCCCGGCGCCCGGGCCAGCAGCCGGGTTATCCCGACATCGGGGAAGAAGCCGATCACGGTCTCCGGCATCGCCAGTTGTGAGTCGGCGGCGAGGCAGCGATGCGCACTGAACGCGCTGACCCCCAGACCGCCGCCCATGACGAAGCCCGACATCCGGGACACCACCGGTACCGGCGAGGTGGCCAGCAGGAGATCCAGTTCGTATTCGCGCGCCCAGAAGGCGATCGCCGTATCCGGGTCGTCGGCGAGCAGGGCCGCCCGGACGGCCTTGACGTCACCGCCGGCGCACAAGCCGCGTTCCCCCGCGCCGCGCAGCGAGATCGCGGACACCGTGCCCGCGTCCAACCATTCGGTCACCTGCGCGAGCAGGTCCTCGATCATCTCCGGGGTGAGCGTGTTCAGCGCCCGCGGCCGGTTGAGCAAGACGTGGCCGATGCCGTCTTGGACGGCATAGGCCACCTGGTCGCTGCCGGTCGGCCCGGGCCGGTATACCGTTACCTCCCCCACCGGTGCGTCCTTCGAGGCGTGGCCGGTCATTTGGGCAGATCCGCCATCAGGGAGGCGAGCCGCGCCCGGGAGGGGATGCTCAGCCGTCGATAGATCTGGGCCAGGTGGTTGTCTACCGTACGCGGCGAGAGGTAGAGCCGCTCGCCGATCTCCTTGCTGGTCAGGCCGGCGCCGACGAGTTCAGCGACCGCCAATTGAGCCTTGGTCAGCGACGCGACCGGCGAATCGGACGGGACCGGCGCCTCCTCCTCGTCGACGCGGAGGGAAGCCACCAGGCCACCGATGGTCAGATCGCCGTCCGCGACCCACGAGGGCGCGGGTTTGGGGCGGGGCACCGCCGCGGCGGGTAACCCCGGCCGGGCGAGGGGTACCGCGCCGCGGTGGCCCCGCAGATGCGCGGCGACCCAGGCACATTTCGCCGCATGCCCAGGCCGTCGATCGGCCAGGGCGGCGGCTAACCCGTCGTAAGCGTCGGCCAGGCGCAGGGGCATCGGACAGGCAGCCGCGCGACGGGCGGCCGCGGCATACGTACTGATCGCTTGCCCGACGTCGCCGTCGGCGAGCAAAAGGTCGGCGAGCAGCAACCGCGCGGCCACCCCGTCCCGTTCCAGGCGAGCGCTGTCGGCGAGGACAACGACGTCCGTCGCGCGACCCGCGGCCACCGCGTGCTCCCCGCGACGGGCCGCATCCCGAGCGCCTTCGAGGAGGAAGCCCAGGCGCATTGCCCAGGGCAGGGTGTCCGGGTCCGGGGTCAGCACCGCCGGTTGCGTGCCTTCTCGGCGGGCGACAAGGTCGGCGAGCAGGGCCAGCCGTTCGTCACCACGGGCGAGGGCGTCGGCCCGGGTCGACTGGGCGGTGGCCAAGGCTTCTACCCGGCGGCCCTGTTCCAGGGCGATTTGCGCCAACAGAATCCGGCCGCAGATGGCCAGCCATTCCTGTCCCGCGGGAGTCCCGTCCATGACGAGCGGCGCGATCTCCTCCGCGCGGGTGAGATTGCCGGCGCTGACCTCGATATCCATCAGCGTGCGGCGAGCCTGCAGCAGCGAGTAGCTATCGCCCGCCTTGAGCTTCTCGATCTGGTCCACTTCCGAGCGGGCATTGCCCAGCTGACCCGCGTCGAGGTACATCTCCGCTCGCACGCAGCGAGTCCGCGCGAACTGCGCATCGGGGTTGTCCGAACGAGCCGCGTGCTGCTCTGCTATGTCCAGGAACCTCAGGCCTTCGAATGTGCCCCGGGTCTCCGAGGCGCAGATGCCGGCCCGGCGGGATACCTGACCGCCGATGTCCGGCGGCCCCATCCCGCTGGCCAGGACGGTCTCAAAAAGGGTCAGTGCCTCCGCGGTCCGCATCCGCACATAGAGCGGATCGAACGCTCGGTTGGCCAGCTCGTAGGCGAGATCCCGAGTGTGATCCTCCCGCGCCGCCCAGGCGACCGCCGCCTCCAACGCGGAGAGGTCGTCGAGCCATTGCCCGTCGTCGCCTTCCTCCGCATCCAGGGCAGGCAGCACCTCGTCGGCCCAGGCGATCAGGCTCTCCCGCGCCTGCGCCGCATCCACGCCACCCTGGCCCACCTCGAGCGCATGGCGGCGCACCGGCGCGAGCATCCGCACGCGGCCCTCGGGAGTGACCTCGACCAGAGCGTGCCGGTAGAGCTGCGCCGCCACCCCGGCCGCCACCACCCGCGGTTGGCCGACGAGCGCGGCGAAGACAGCCGACCCGACCGAAAATCCCAGGGTGCCGAGCCGCCGATAGGCGCGCTGGGAGATCTCATCCACCATCGCGTAGGACGCGGCGGTCGCGTCGATGATGGTGTCCGGGGGCACCACCCGGTCCACCCCGACCTGGGCCGCCTGCCCGGCCATCTGCTCGATCATCAGCGGATTGCCGCCGCTGGCCTCGAGCAGCCGTCGCAGCGCCACCTCGTCCCGCTCCAGGTCGAGGAGGGGACCGCCGGAGCCGGCCATCCGGCCGCTGAAAAGTTCCATCGCGGTACCGGCGAGCGGTTCCCCGGGCAGGGGGATCGCTAGCGGCGGGACGCGGATGTGATGCTCGAGCCGGGATCCGAGTTTCTGCACGCTCGTGCACAGGATGGCCGCGTGTGTGGTCCCGGTGATCACCGCTTCCAGTAGCGGGCGCAGGGCTCGGATGGCTTCCGCACTGATCCCGTCCAACACGGTCACTCGCGGCTGCTGCGCGAGATGCCGAATCAACGCGGCCTCCGGAGCATCACCGGGTCCGAGCTCCTGGCCCAGCAGGCCGGCCCAGGTGACGATCAACTCGGCGACGGAGTCGGCGCCGCGGGTGTCCAGCCATACCGGGTCCAGGGGGAGCACGGTATGCCGGGCGATCAGCGACTTGCCCACGCCCGCAGGCCCGGTCAAGGTGACCAGGCGCTGTTCCCGGAGGGCTACACACGCCTCCTCGATCACCTGCCGACGTCCAATGCATGCGGGAAGCACGCCGTCAGGCTAGTCGGCTGCCGGGGATTGAGCAGTTCCGAGTGTCTAGATGAGTGAAATTACCGATGTGCCGCGGTGGCCCAAGGAGTGAGAGTGGACACATACCGAACGGAAGCCGCATCGCAGGATCGGCATAGCGGGCGAGCCGGGGAGGGACCGGTTCACCCAAACGACCGATTCGGTCGCCCGGTGGCTGCGGTGGGGGCCCAGCGAACCGGGGCGAGGTGGCCCCGTGGTGGGGGCCCGGGGCCGCCTCGCGTAAATCCCGGACGTTCGGGTGAAATGCCGGGCCGACATACCGGCCCGGCAGGCGGTGGCTCAGCCCAGACCGTTGTCCGACAGGAACTGCTTGGCCACGGTGGCCGCGTCCTGCTTGTCGATATCCGTCTTCTTGAGCAGGTCGGCCAGGGTCGCCGTGGTCAGCTTGGCGCTCACCGCATCGAGGGCGGCGGTGATCTCCGGAGTGTTCTTGGACTTGTTGATCACCGGCACGACATTCTGCGAGCCGAACAGGCGCTTGGTGTCCTCCAGGGTGACCAGACCGTTGGCCGCGATATTGGGGTCGGTGGTGAAGACATTGGCGGCGTCGACCTGGCCATTGAGCAGTGCCTGGAGCAACTGCTGACCTTCCAGGGGCCGGAAGGATTTGAAAGTGATGCCGTAGGTCTTTTCCAGACCGGGGATGCCCTGCGGGCGCGCCTTGAATTCCGCCGGCGCGCCGAGGGTCATCTCGCCCATGTGCGCCTTGACGTCCTCGATGGTCTTCAGGGAGAACTTGTCCGCGGTCTCCTTGGTCACCGTGATCGAGTCGTTGTCCTCGGCGGCAGACTTGGCGAGCAGTTGCAGGCTGTCCGGGATCAATCCGGCGACCGCGTCATAGACCTTCTGCGGGTCGGTCTCGCTGACGTTCTTGTCGTAGTAGAAGGCCAGGGCGCCGGTGTATTCGGGAACCAGGTCGATGGAACCGTCCTCGAGGGCCTTCATATAGATCTCGCGCGAGCCGATGTTGAGCTTGGTGGAGACATTGACGCCCTTGGCCCCGAGCGCCCCGGCGTAGATCTCGCCGAGCAGGGCCGACTCGGAGAAGTTCGCGGAGCCGACGATGATCGAGCTTGCGCCGCTGCCTCCCGAGGTGCCGCCGGAGCTGCTGCTCTGCGCTGAGGTCGATGAGGTGGAGAGCGGGTCGCCGCCGCCTCCGCAGGCGGTGAGGCCAACGAGAGCGCTCGCGGCGACGGCAAGAGCAAGGGTGGGACGGCGCATGGGGATTCTCCTCGCGCGGATCGGGTCGTGAACTGGGGTCATGCCTCGGTCCCGGCGAGTGCGCCGGTGGCAGAGTCAACAGCGCGGCTGCGCCGATACTTCCCGGTCAGGCCGGGACTGACGATCATCCTGCTCGCCGCCGCCAACACCAGGTCGACGAGCAGCGCCAGCACGGAGACCAGGAGCGCTCCCGCCGCGGTCTGCGGATAGTCGGCGGCCGCCAGGCCGTCGATGAGGAAGCGGCCGAGTCCGCCGAGCCCCACGTATGCCGCGATCGTCGCCGTGGCGATCACTTGCAGGGCGGCCGCGCGGATGCCGGATAGCAGCAGCGGCAGGGCGCTGGGCAGTTCGACTTGGCGCAGCACCTGCACCGGCCGCATACCCATGCCCTTGGCGGCATCCCGGGCGGCCGGATCGACCGCGTCCACACCGGCATAGGTGCCGGCGAGCACGGGTGGGATGGCCAGCAGGATCAACACCAGGACGCTCGGCAGGCTGAAGGCGAGGTCGCCGGACAGCTTGGGCCCCAGCCACAGCGCCAGACCGAAGAGCAGGCCGAGGGTGGGCACGGCGCGCATCGCGTTGGCGACCGAGATGAGCCATCGGCCGCGCCCGCTGTGGCCGATGTAGAGGCCCAGGGGGATGGCGATGAGCGCGGTGAGCACCAGGACGATCGCGCTGATCTGCAGGTGTTCCAGCAGGCGCCGGCCGATTCCGTCCGGGCCGCTCCAGTGCACCGGGTCGGTCAGCCATTCCCAGACGGTGGCGATCATGCTGCGCTCCGGACGGCCGGAGCGGCGCGCCGCCACGGGGTGAGGGCTCGGGTGGCCAGCTGAATGAGGGCATCGAAGACCAACGCCAACAGCAGGCAACCGAGGATCCCCGCCCAGAGTTCCGCAGGGATATTGCGCCGGTAGCCGTCGGTGAGCAGGTTGCCCAACTGGGAGGCGCCGATGAGCGCGGCCACGCTGACAATGCTGACATTGCTCACCGCCGCCACCCGCAAGCCGGCGCCGATGACGGGGATGGCCAGCGGCAGTTGCACGGTGAAGAGCCGGCGGAACGCACCCAGCCCCATCGCGCTCGCCGCCGCATCGACGTGAGTCGGGACCGAGCTCAGCCCGTCGACCACCGTGCGCACCAGCAGCGCCACGGTATAGATGGTCATCGCCACGATCACATTGATCGGATCGAGGATGCGGGTGCCCAGGATCAGCGGCATGAGCACGAAGAGCGCCAGGCTGGGGATCGTGTACAGCAGGCCGGTGCCGGCCAGCACGAGCGGGGTTACCCCCTTGACCCGCGTGGCCAGCCAGCCGAGCGGGATGCTCAGCAGCAGACCGAGAACCAGGGGCACCGCCGAGAGGTAGGCGTGCCGCAGCGTGAGATCCCAGATCTCCCCCAGGTGGTCTGCGATCCAGTTCATGGGGTCGCCGCATCCTGGACGCTCGCGGACGTGGCGCCGCCTGAGCCGGTATGCCGTGCGCCCACCCGGCTGCGTTCAATGACCTGGACGACGTCGCCGGCACGCACCGTGCCGAGCAGCAGCCCGCCATCGCCGACGACAACCCCGCGGCCACTGGGCGCGGAAAGCGCCGCATCCAGGGCTTCCCGCAGCGGACCGCCCTGCCGGGCCACCGTGCCGCCGAGGTCGATATTCGCCAGGTCCACCCGCTCGCCCGCGCGGTCGGCGCGCAGCCAGCCCAACGGCATACCGGCGTCGGCAATGAGCACCCAGCCGTCCACCGCTCGCTGACGCGCCAGCGAACCGGACTCACCCGGCGCGACAGTGGCCTCGGCCGACACCGGAACGCTGCCGTCCACGAAACTCAGCGCGCGATAGCCCCGGTCCCGACCTACGAAATCGGCGACGAAATCGTCGACCGGATGGGCCAACAGCTCTGCGGGGGCGGCGATCTGGGCGAGCTTGCCGCCCACGCGCAGCACCGCCACCTGGTCACCGAGGCGGATCGCCTCGTCGATGTCGTGGGTGACGAAGATGATCGTCTTGCCCAACTCTCCCTGCAGGCGCCGGAACTCATCCTGCAGTTGAGTACGCACGACCGGGTCGACCGCGGAAAAGGGCTCGTCCATGAGCATCACCGGGGGATCCGCGGCCAGCGCCCGGGCCACCCCGACGCGCTGCTGCTGACCGCCGCTCAACTGCGCGGGATAGCGGTCGGCGAACTCCCGCGGCAAGCCGACGGTCTCCAGGAGCTCGTGGGCGCGGGCATACGCGGCCTTCTTATCGGTGCCCAAAAGCAGGGGGACGGTCGCGATATTGCGCGCGATCGTCTGGTGTGGGAAGAGGCCGCCGTGCTGGATCACATAGCCGATGCCGCGGCGCAGGGTCGCCGGATCCATTGCGGCGGTGTCCTGGCCATCGATCGTGATGGTGCCGCTGGTCGGCTCGATCATCCTGTTGACCATCCGCAGCGACGTCGTCTTGCCACAGCCCGACGGGCCCACCAGCACAGTGATCTGCCCTGTCGGTGCCTCCAGGGTGAGCCCGTCGACGGCGACGGTCCCACCGGGATAGCGCTTGGTTACCGCGTCGAACCGGATCATGACGGTCCTTCCCTTGGTCGACGTTCACGCTAACCCAGCCCACCGACAACCTCCTTTGGTGAGCGGCCGGAATCCGCCGCCTACGCTTGGCGACCGTGACCGAACCGTTGCGCCGGACCAGCACCGCAGGCCGCGGCGCGCTCGCAGCCGTCACCTTGGGTTCCGGTATGGCGTTGCTCGACGGCTCGGTGGTCAACCTTGCCCTGCGGGCGATCGGCGCGGACCTCGATGCCTCCCTGCCGCAGTTGCAATGGGTGGTGAACGGCTATCTGCTCTCCCTGGCCGCGTTGATCCTGGTGGGCGGCTCGCTCGGGGACCGGCTGGGCCGTCGCCGGATCTACCTGGTGGGCATCGCCCTCTTTGCGGTGGCCTCGCTCTTGTGTGCGCTGGCTCAGGATCCGACGCAGCTGATCCTGGCGCGGGGGCTGCAGGGCGTCGGCGGCGCCTTGCTCACCCCGGGTGCGCTCGCGGTCATCCAATCGAGCTTCGCCAAGGAGGACCGGGCCGCGGCGATCGGCACCTGGGCCGGGGCCTCTGGGGTGGCCACAGCCATTGGCCCTTTCCTTGGTGGCTTCCTGCTCGATCATTTCGGGTGGCGTTCGATCTTTGCCATCAATCTCCCGGTGGCGGCGCTGGTCCTAGGTCTGACCTTGCGGTTCGTACCGGAGTCGCGGGACGAGCAGGCTACCGGCCGGCTCGATGTCGGCGGCGCGGTGCTGACGGTTGCCGGGCTCGGTGCGCTCACCGTCGGGCTGATCGGAGTGGGCGGCTCGAGCGCGTTGTCAGTGGGCGCGGTCATCCTGGGCCTAGTGCTGATGGCCGGGTTTGCGGCCTACGAGAGGAGGGTGCCCAATGCCTTAGCTCCGATGAGCCTGTGGCGCAACCGCGTCTTCACGGCGGCCAATTTGATGACCTTCCTGGTGTATGGGGCACTTGGCGCGGTCATGTTCTTTTTGGTCATCCAGTTGCAGGTGAGCACCGGGTATTCCCCGTTGCGCAGTGGGCTGGCCAGCCTGCCGGTGACCCTGGCCCTGTTGCTGCTGTCCTCGCGCTTCGCGGCACTCGCCGAACGCACCGGTCCCCGGCTGCCGATGACGGTCGGACCGCTGGTGTGCGCGGGGGGTGTGCTGCTGCTGCTGGGTGTCGGTGCGGGGACGCGCTATTGGACCGGGGTCTTCCCGGGGATCACCGTCTTCGCCCTGGGCTTGGCGACTTTGGTCTCCCCGCTGACCTCGGCGGTGCTCGCCGCTGCGCCGGACCGGTTGGCCGGGACCGCCTCCGGAGTCAACAATGCGGTGGCCCGGGCGGGTTCCTTGCTGGCGGTCGCCGCGCTGCCGGCCGTGGTCGGCTTGAGCGGGGAGGCGTATGCCGATCCGGTTGCCTTCACTGCCGGCTACCGGCCCGCGTGCCTGATCTGCGCCGCGCTGCTGGCCGCCGGCGGGGTGGTGTCGTGGTACGGAGTGCGATCGGTCGCTGCCGATCGGGCGTGAGCCCGCGCCCAGGCGGCGTGGACGTCACCGCCGGATGGACATCACTGCCGGGTGGGCGTCATACCTCGGCGCGGGAGAAGTTCTGCCAACTGCGAGAGGCGGTCGGTCCGCGTTGGCCCTGGTAGTGCGATCCGTATTTCGCCGAGCCGTAGGGCGTCTGTGCCGGACTGCTGAGGCGGATGAAGCAGAGCTGGCCGATCTTCATACCGGGCCACAGGCGGATCGGGAGGGTCGCCACATTGCTCAGTTCCAGGGTGACGTGGCCGCTGAAGCCGGGGTCGACGAAGCCTGCGGTCGCGTGGGTGAGCAGGCCGAGACGACCGAGGCTGGACTTGCCCTCGACTCGAGCCGCTAGGTCGTCGGGCAGGGTGATCGTCTCCAGCGTGCTACCCAGGACGAACTCCCCGGGGTGCAGTACGAAGCCTTCGTCCGGGTCGGCCTCCACCAGCCGGGTCAGATCCGGCTGCTCCTGGGCGGGGTCGATGACCGGGTACTTGTGGTTGTCGAAGAGCCGGAAGTACTTGTCCATGCGCACATCGACGCTGCTGGGCTGCACCATCGCCGCATCCCAGGGGTCCAGGACGATCCGTCCGGCATCGACCTCGGCACGGATGTCGCGATCGGAGAGCAGCACGGCGTGAAATCTACCGGTCTTGCCGTCTGCCTCGCCTGGCCGGCCAGTCCCGCGAGCTCGCCACCGGGTCCGGATGCCGACCGGTGGCCCGCAGGCCAGCTCGGGGGCTCCACCCTCGTGGGTTAGACTGCACGCCGCGATCATTCGCGCTTGCCGGTGTAGCTCAATGGTAGAGCGCCAGCTTCCCAAGCTGGACACGCGGGTTCGATTCC
>CAKZIH010000304.1 GCA_936931335.1 uncultured Nostocoides sp.
GCCGAGCGCGCCCGCGAGGAGGCTCGAGAGGCCACCGCAGCGGCGAGGGACATCACCGCGCGCGAGCGGGAGGCGGTGACCGCCGCGCGCGAGGCGTACATGCCGGTCGCGGACCCGCGCGGCTTCCAGCAGGCCACGCCGGAGACGGCCGCCGCGGCGTGGACCAGCGCGCAGGCGTGGTCCGATCGGGACCCGCAGGCGCAGGCCGCGGCGGAGGCGATCTACGAGATGGGCCGGGAGCGGTGGGGCCAGGACTGGCCCGCGCGGGAGGAGACCGACCGCGCGACGGACCCGGCGACGGTCAGCGACCGCGACAGCGCGTTCCAGGACGCGATGGACCAGGACTGGCGATCGACCGCCGAGGACGTGCAGCTGCAGCAGGTGTGGTCGATGGCGATCGACGCTGGGAACGAGCCCGGCGCCCCGGAGGCCCGGGCCGCGGTCGAGGCCGAGATGGCCACCCGGCTCGGGGTCGACGTCGAGGACTACGTCAACCGTCTCGACCCCGACACCCGCGAGTTCGTCGACGGCGCGCTCGACGACGCCCAGGCGGCCGGAGACGACCAGCGGGCCGAGGCGGCGAACGAGCGGGCCGCCGCCGCAGCGTGGACCGCTCAGGCCGACGTCGAGGAGGCCCGAGAGGGCGGCGCGGACGACGCCGGCGACGTCGAGCAGGCGCACGAGCACTCCGCGCACGCGCTCGGGGACGAGGGCGTGGCCGCGGGCCACGCCGCCCGGGCGGCGGAGGCCGACGGGGAGGCCAGCCGCCTCGACAGGGCCGCGATCATAGACGCGCCCGCAGCGGCCCGTGAGGCCCGCGTGCGGACCGCTCCCGCGTTCGGCCGGACCACCGTCGTCGGCGTCACCGCGTCGAAGACCCCCCGCGCACGGAAGAACGTCGCCCGCGGCGCCGACCGCAGCCACGACGTCGAGCGTTGACCCTCATGCGCTTGGTTCGGCGGCGCTCCGGCGTCTGAGTCATAGACTCCGCGTGACTCATTGGGACCAAGCGGTGCGGGGGCAGATGGAGAACGTCGGAAGGCCGGTACCGCGCGTCTCCGTCTTCTCGCCGTCCTGGCAGGGCCGTCTCGCCGCTCAGTTCCGAATCGCTGACGTGATGCGGGCGTCGATGCCCCCGAGCGTGTTCCAGCAGTCGGTCGGGTTGTCGAAGATCGCTCAGGCGTCGATGTCGCCGAGCGTGTTCCAGCAGTCGGTCGGGTTGTCGAAGATCGCTCAGGGGGCGGTGCCCCCGATCCTGTTCCAGCAGTCGGCCGGGCTGGGCATGCTGGCGCGGACGTTGCAGGCCTCGCCGTTCTCGGAGGGCATGAGTTGGCCAGGTATGGCCGTCCCGCGCGCGGCGCGGGAGAGCACGGGCCGTCACCCGGGACGGGCCGAGCTCGGTGACCTGCTGGACGAGGACGGCTTCTTCCACCTTGACGAGCGAGACATCCTGGCCTCGCGGGACGTCGACCGTTTCACGGCCGAGGATCTCGAAAGGGCTGAGCGGCTGTTCGCTGCCTGGGTCACGGCCGTCCACTGCACGGTGGTCTACTGCGTCACGGCAGTCGGACAGGACCATGCGACCTTGGGCACCGCGATCAACGCCGGGATCCAGCTTCTAGGGCCCCCCGGCGCCATTTGGGTCTACCTCCAGACTCTCAACTTCGTCCGTAAAGCACGCGAGGACGGCGGCATCACGCCGTGGTGGTGAAGACTCACCGCCCCCACGAACGTCAGTCGGGCCGGTGACCGCAGGCACGACGTCGAGCGCTGAGACGCGACAGGGCGCGGGGGACATCGTCCCCCGCGCCCTGCCGTCCTAGGTGCGGCCCTCAGGCCGTGACCGTCACTTGTTGCGCTCGGTCACCGTGGTCTTCGGGCTCCGCTTCGCCGTCGAGGCCTTGACGTACCGACCCGTGATGGCGCTGCGGTGGTGAACCCCCTTCCCGCCACCGGACTTGCTACCGCCGCTGCTCTTCTTTCCTGCCATGGATGTAACTCCGTCCCACCCCACGAGGGGGCCTAGACGCACCCCGAGAGCGGTGTAACGTCGCTGACCTACCTGGCCGTAGAGCCCAGCCCCGACACCGCCGCTCCGACGATGGTGTCGGGGCTGAGTGCTACCTGAGACGTTACCCGACGTCACCGACAACCGCGAGCACCAAACACAACATCTAGTGGTGTCGTCCCGCGTCTGGGCACAACATGTAGTGCCTACGGGGCGCGCTTGGCCGAAGGTATGGGGGTCGACGCGGTGCCATACGCCACACAGAACTGGAACTGAGTCAACGCGAGAGGCCCGGCGCTATCCCGTCGCCGCGAAGACGCCGGCAGGGGGTGGCTCGACGGCCCAGGGCTCGCCCACGACGTGCTCGCCGGCCGCGGGCCGGCACTTGCCGAACGGGCTGGTCTCCTCCGTCTGTGCTGTCCGGCCTGACGCCTGCCGGTGTGTGACTCCCTGCATTCAGAGTTCGAGGTCTCCAGCCGGTGATCGGGTGATGGCTCGGGGTGAGTGAGGCGTGGCACGATCTGGGTCGGTGGCCGGGCTGGGCAGCGCGGGGGCCTTCAAGTCCGTCGCGCGCAGGACGTCGAGGTCGACCTTCCGGAGCCGCGGGAGCTCAGTGACATCGCGGACGAATCGGTCGAAGCCGGGCATCGTGAACCCGACGACCCCGTGGCGCACGTCGGTGATGATGGATTTCTGACGGAGCTGCTCGCGGTACTGGCTGAGGCTGGTGCTCGATGTGTGGAGGGCGGCGGCGATGTCAGCGGTACGGGCCTCGCCGGCGTCGTTGACGACCTGCGCCATGGCCGCGAGGTAGGCGCGTTCGCGGTCGGTGCACTTCTCCCACCGGCCGGGATACATCCCCTCGGACAGGCCGGTCTCGACGTCCTTGACGGCGGCACGGGTCGAAGCGAGGTCGATGGTGTCGCCGGCGGAGGGTGCTCGGTTCATCCATGCCTCGTCGCCGAACTGCTGGATGAGGAAGGGCGAGCCGTTGGCTCGCTCCAGGACGAGGTCGGCGGCGTCTCGTTCCCAGCGGACACCCTTCTCCAGCGCGGGTTCCAGGAGGGCGAGCTCGGCGTCCTCCGGGTCGAAAGCGGTCACCGTGCGGAACTGGAACCGCTCGGTGAACGTGCAGGCGTCCATGACCTTCTTCGGGGTGCTCGGCAGGCCCGCTCCGAAGACTGCGACGGAGCCGACGTCCCGGTTGCCGAGGACGTCCTGGAAGGCGTTCGCGATGACGACAAGGTCGTCCTTGCGTGGCTCGGGGAGCTCGTCGATAGTCAGGACGAGACCTGTCCGCCCTGCGTCGCGCGCGATCGCGGCGGCGTCGGTGATGACGTCGGTGAGCTGGGCGCGCTGGTTCACGAGGTTGTTCGAGGCGTCGTCTGACCGTCCCTTGGCGCCGACCTTGACCAGGCCTGCGTTGATCTCGATGTCGAGGTTGGACAGTCGGGCCCGTAGGCGCTCCCATGTGCCCGCGACGGTCCTGTTGTGCAGCGGGGCGACGGCCTCGGCGATCTTCGCGGCGAGGAACTGGGGGTTGTTCGAGGCGCTGTCGAGGGTGACGCCGACGGCCAGGAGGTTGCGCTGGCGGGCCAGTGACGCGATCTGGTTGAGCAGGACGGTCTTGCCCACGCCGCGGGGGCCGTGGAAGGCCAGCACGCTTGGGGCGGGCTGCTGGTCGTTCAGGGAGCGGGTGAGAACGCGGTCCGCCCGCTTCAGCTGGGCCTCCCGGCCCACGAGCACGGGCGGGGTGACGCCGAACGAGGGGGTGTAGGGGCTGTCCAGCATGACGCCACCCTACTTGATAACTCTTGATAAATGAGGCGATTTATCAAGATTTATGTGGCGTGAACAGGCCGGGCGGTGCCGGTCGGGAGGCCGGGTTCGGACGGCGTTCTCGCGCGCGGCGGCCTCGACACTTGGGTGTAGGGGCTGGATGTTGGGGGCGAGGAAGGCCCTCGTCGGGTCGGGATAGCCGCGGCCGCACCCCGGTCCCGGGCTGGCATCTGCGGCCTCTGCGGTTATGTTGGGTGGATCGGCAGCGTCGGGGCCCACCGCCTCGCGTCATGGCCCCGTCGGCTGGGCGCGATCTGCGCTCCCGCGGCTCCTCGGCGTGGGTATAGCACGAGGATCTGGCATGGGTATTAGCAGAAGGTATTAGCAGGCTATAGCAGGCACCCGCTGTGCCGGCGTTTTGGACCCTCGTCAGCGGGTTGTTGAGTTCAGGTGCAGCGGCCGATACTGAGGCCATGAAGAGAACGGTCCGCACCGAATCACACGACAGTCGAGGCGACGTCACCCCTGCCAGCCCGCACGACACACGCATGGCCTTGGTGGAACGCTCAGGACGCTCCTTCGCGGTCGTGCCTAACGCCTTCGTGCAGAATCCCAACCAGTCAGGACCGCGCCCTGGCCCCTTGGCCACGTTCGTGCGTAACGGAGACCATCGCGGGCTCAACGCCCTGCTGCTGCTCTACACCATGGTGAGCAGCGGGGACGGCGATAACGGGTGGAGCACCACGCTGCCGCTGGCCGTGTGGGCGCGCGCCTTCGACACCGTCTCCACGGCGACACCCGCCTCCGCGAACTCGGCCGCGACCAAGATTGTCACCCGCTTGTGCAATCGTGGCTTGGTCGAGCGTCGGCGATCGGGCCGTGCCCGAAGTGTCACCCTCACATTGCTCAATGCGGATGGCGGTGGCGGTCCGTACGTGCGTCCACGGGGATCGGACCGAGACGACTGGTTCATCCGGCTGGACCATCGGTATTGGAGTCAGGAGTGGGACAAGAGACTGAGCCTGCCAGCGCTGGCGATGCTGCTGGTTGCGCTTCACGAGAAGCCGGGCTTCGCCCTGCCGACCGAGAAGGTCCCCGCTTGGTACGGGTGGTCGGCTGACACCGCCGAGCGCGGGTTCCGCGAGCTCCAAGACGAGGGCCTGTTGAGCATGTCTGCCGAGGTGTACGCCGAGCCGATGAGCCCCACGGGTCTCGGGTCCAGGAACCGGTACACCGTCCAATCCCCGTTCGACCCCAAGTCGGTGGATGCGGCAGTCAAGGGAAAAGACAAGCGGCGACTCGCACGAGCCAAAGCGAGCAGGGCATGAGCCAGAAGTGGATGAGGCCCGACCAAGAGGGCGATCAGAAGGTACTGGAGAAGAAGTACGAAAACCTGCCTGATGACGCCTCAGTGGCATACGTCGATGAGTCGTACAGGCTCCCACACGATTGCCGCGGCGACGAGGAGCCGTTCTACCTCATGACCGCTGTGCTGCTCTGCGCATCCGAGCTCGACGACGTCCGCGGCGATATGTGTTCGATCGCAGGCGGCCCGCGGTGGCACACGAGCGAGTTGCGGGGCACCGACGAGGGCTGTCAGAAGATCGAGGAGATGATGGACTACCTGGCCAAGTACCGCGACCCGTGCGTGGTCGCGGTGGCGCACACTCCCGGTCAGGGTCAGACTGCGATCGAGATGCGACGGCTTTGCCTAACGGGGCTGCTCCAGACACTCGAGTCGGACGGGGTGCCACAGGGGAGGAAGGTCAAGCTGGTCGTGCTCGAGAAGCAGCAGGAGCCCAAGGACACGAAGCGAGATCTCCACACCGTGTCAGCCGCTCGATCCGATAACCGGATCAGCCGGGGGCTGCAGATCCAGCATGTGTCGCCGGCTGTGGAACACCTGCTGTGGCTGCCTGACACGGTCTCCAACGTCTACCGCCGACTCATCACCCACGGTGATGCGCTCGTTCAGCAGATCAGCGGCCAGACGGTGACGGTCTGCCTGTCCGGGGCAAAGAGCGACCCCCTGGCCGCCGCAGCACATATCCAGGGGGTAAGCCGTCTGTTCCCGTAGGAAGAGTACGGTCTCTGCTCGCCAACGAGTATGCTCGTATACGAGGGAAAACGCAAGCCCATCCACGTCGCCTCGCGTGACAGTCCTCTGCGCGACGTGCAGCGCTCCTGCTACGCCGCCTTGGCCCTTCTCCGACCTCCTTGCCTAACCGGAGGCGGTCCGGGCTGACGTCGTGGTCGGTGTCAGCCGTGCCGCGCACGGACCTCATCGGGCACCTCGTCAGGTCCAGGGCAAGGGCGCTCCCATCAGCCGGCACGGGCGTACATGCCGGGATCGGGGCCGGGGTCCGTGAGGGACAGGTCGGAACGCCGACCCTCGCCACGACCTCCAACGCCTTGATAAATGAGGCGATTTATCAAGAGTTGTATGATGTGAACAGGCCAAGAGGTGCTGGTTCGGCGGGCCATGGGTCTGGGATGACGTGATCCCCGGCGGCCGCCCGGCACTTGGTGAACGGGCTTGTCTCCTTGGTCGTCAGGGACGCCATCGTGGGGTCGAGGTAGTCCCTGATCCATATGGCAACCCCGGTCCCGGGCTGCATCCGCAGCGCCTCGAACGCGTCCCACAGCGCCTCCAGGCGCAGCACGGCCTCGGGGTGCTCCCACCACTTAGGGCACCACGCTGACGGCGGTGGGCGACGCCAGACGGGGAGGAGGAACTCGTCGACGAACTCCGGCAGGGACGCGAACCGCGTCCCCGCCGGCGCCTCCTCGGGGTCGAGGTCCCACCCATGCTCGTCGCTCATCTGTGGCCCTGCCCGGCGTAGTGCTCCTCGGAGGCGGCGATCATCGCTGCCTGCGGGTGCTCGCTCCAGTGCACGGTCCGCAGCATGACCGACGGCGTGCCGGAGGCGAGGACGACCGCGCGTCCCTGCGGCATGGCGGTGATGTCGGAGACGTCGAGGATCTTCTCCCGGCGCAGCTGGGTCGAGGTCGACCCGCCGCCGCGCATCGAGGACGAGGTCGAGCGGGTCTGCACGTCGTGGTCGCCGACGAGCCGGGAGACGACGCCGCCGAAGGCGTCGTCGGCCACACCCGGGCCGACGCCGCGCAGGTTCGCCGCGTCCCACATCTGTGTCATGCCCTCCTTGCCCCAGACCCGCACGCCCTGGGACCAGGACTGCAGGTAGGTCGTCAGGACGATCCCGCGGGAGCCGTAGTGCGAATAAAGGTCGGGCAGCTGGGGCCACCGGCAGACGTTCGCGGCCTCGTCGAGCACGACGAGCAGGGGCCGGCGCAGCCGGCCGCCTTGCCGCACGCCCAGCTCCTCCGCCGCTCGGGTGACCGCGACCGTCAGGGCCGCGGTCAGGGCCCGCGCCGAGCCGGGTCCCTCCCGGGAGAGGAGGTAGAGGGTGTCGGTGGAGGCGACGAAGGCGTGCGGGTCGAACTCCGCGCGCCCCTCGCCCGGGGTGATCCACGGGTGGACGGCCGGGTTCCGCAGCCACGACAGCAGGTTCTCGGCCGAGCCGTAGATGCCGTCGCGCTGCTTGGGGGTCTTGCTCATCGCAGAGCGCACGTCCGTGGCGGCCGAGCGGTGCCCGGCCGAGAGCAGGAGGTCTTCGGGGGTCGCGTCGTCCGGGTCGCGGATCCAGTCATGGACGTCGAGGAGGGTGCCGCGGCCGTCGGCCGCGGCCAGCAGCAGCGCCGCCACGAGCGTCTGCGCGGCGGTGTCGAAGTAGGCGTCGGTCTTAGCTGTGGCGTCACGGGTGGCGGCCGCGAACAGGGAGACGACCTCGTCGGCGCGGGCGATGTCGGTGACGTACGACAGCGGGCTCCACCACCAGCCCGGTTCCTCGCCGACAAGGCCCTGCGGGTCGTGGACGCGCACGAGTCCGAGCGAGGAGCGCGGGCCCCGGGTCAGGTCGACGATGTCCCGCTTGTTGCTCGTGGCCACGACCGGCCCGCCGGTCGAGACGATCTGCGGGACGCACAGGCAGGAGGTCTTCCCCGCTCGAGGTCCCATGACCCACAGCTGGGTCCACTCCCAGGAGGTGGCCAGCGGCCGTCGGGTCAGGACCGACTCGCCGATAGGGACCCCGACCCCGCACGCGGGGTCGACGCCCAGCCGGGCGGCGTCTCGCTCGAGCCGGTCTCGGTCGAGCGGTTCCATGTCTTCGCGGGTCGACATGGACTTGGCGAGCCGGTCGACGCGATGCGCTGGTTGCCGCCGGCGCTTGGCGATCCATGCCGCCACGTTGATGACGACACCGGTGATGACGAAGATGATGACGAGGTAGACGATCGTCGAGGCCGTTGACCAGCCCTGCGTGCCGGTCGCCACACCGACGACCCACGCGAACGGGTTGGCCGACGGGTGCTGGCCGGTGATGGCGGCCGCGACCTGCCCGAGGACGACCGCGAGGACCAATAGGCCCATCGCGGCGCCGAGGACGAGGTACGGGCCCAGCCCGCCGGGCTGGGCCTGGCGCCCCGCGCGCGGGTCGCCGCCGATCACGCGACCGCCTCACCACGGGCGCGGCGCTGCTCCTCGATCGTCTTCCACCGCTTGTTGGTGTCGTTCAGCGCGATTTCGTGCTCGGTGAGGTCGACCCGGAACGGGATACCGGGCTTACTGCCCAGCTTGAGCAGGAACAGCCCAAGCCCGGGAGGCTCGGCGTTGCCGCCCTCCGCGCCGGCGGCGCGGGTATCGCTCCACGACGTGATCATCTGCTGCTCGGTCTGCGGCATCGCGAAGACCTGCGAGAGGTTGCCCATCTCCTTCGGAGCGAGCCCACCGAGGAAGACCATCTCGGACCGCTCGACGAAGCCCCACGCCTTGCTCGTGGCCTCTTCCGTGGCCAGGCGCAGGTCGTTCATGGTGTGGGTGCACATGATCTGCGGCAGGAGCAGCTGCCGATTGAGGCGGGTGATCGCGTCGATGCGGTCGACCATGGTCAGGCTCGCGCGCAGCACCCGCCACAGCTCGTCCATGACGAGGATGTAGATCCGCTCGGGCGCCAGCCCGGCCGCGGCCATGATCTTGGCGCCCTGCACCGCGGCCGACCCGTAAGACCAGCACACCAGCTGCAACCCGGCCTGCAGGGCTAGGTCGTTGTCGTCGACGGCGGACATGTCGAAGACGACGGGGCGGTCGAGGTCCATCTCGACCGTGGTCGGTGAGGCGAAGGTGCCCCCGAATGGCCCTTCACGGCCGACGCCCTGCAGGGCGTCGATCAGCCGTTCGGTGCGGATGTCGTAGCGGGCGTCGTCACCGCGGTCGCGCACCACCCGGCGAATCTCGGGGTGGCGCTCCTCGATGACCTGCCGGACGTCGTCGACGACCGGCGGCTGCGTCAGGTCCGGGTCGAGGACCCGCACCGCCGCCCGGAGCGCGGTGGCCTCGTAGTCGGCCAGCGCCTCGCCACGGACCAGCTCGAGGAGCCCGGCGATCGTGTTCATCCGCCGGCCGTCGAGCTGGGCGCGGACCTTGTCTGCCTCGTCGGCGTCCAGGTGGGGCAGCACCTGGGCCGCTGGGCCGGGGTCGAGGGGGTTGACGTTGGCCATCCCGCGCCCGAGGCGGATGACCCGGCCGCCGAGTGCCTCGACAAGGTCGACGTAGTCGGGCTTGAGGTCGGACAGGACCATCGGGGTCACGCCCCACGCGGAGAGCACCGTGAGCATGTGCCGGATCAGGCTGGACTTCCCCAGGCCCGGACGGCCGAGGACGAACGCCGACGGGTTGAGGATCAACTTCCGCAGGAACCACGTGACGGGGTCGGCGCACACAGTGGCCATTTGCGTCTGATGCCGTCCCAGCGGCACCCCGATCGGCGGCAGCGCGCTGCCGGCGGCGAACGGCCACAGGCCGCACACCTGGTTACTGGTTGCCTCGAACTCCGGCGCGGCCTCCACGACCGGCGCCCACCCGCCACCGGGCACCTTCCACCCTCGGTCGGTCAGGTCCGCGTGCGCTGCGTCGTCCTCGCGTCGACGGCGCAGCCCGAACATCTCGGCGACGGCGGCGAAGCCGCCGCGCTGGCTCACAGCCCCTCCCGCATGAACGCCGGCAGCGCCAGACGCTCCGGCAGGACGATGCCCAGCGGCAGACCGGCGACGAACGCCGTGTCGTGCATGCCCCAGCACGGCCGCAATCGCAGCCGTGCCTGCCCCGAGAGGGTCGTGAGCGTCGACTGCGTCACCGCGATGTCCTCGGCGTCCTCGACGGTCGCGGTGACGATGAGACCGACTCGCGTGAACGGGGCGCCCTTGGCCTCCGCACGGGCATTCTCTCGCGCCGCTTCGAGCGCCTGAAGCTTCCGCTGGCTCGCGCCGGTGCGGCGCTTGCTGTCGGCGTCGGCCGACGCCGACGTGACGCGCCACTCGGCGAGGTTGGCCGACCGGACCGGGTCGGTCGGCCGGTAGAGCACGGCCACCCGCTTGCGCGCGATCCGCGCGTTCGGTTCGAGCAGGCCCTTGAGCTGCAGCGTGTAGAAGACGCCGCGGGGCGGCTCGACCATCATCATCGACACCGACACTGACCCGTCGTGGCTGTAGTGGTCGCGGGCGGCGTGCGCCGAGACCGGGCCCGCCTCCTCCCACGACAGGCCCGTGCCGCCCTGCCGCTGACGCGCCTCCTCGACCAGCGGCGCCACGCTCGGGTCGAACGCGACCCGGGTGTCGTCGACGATGTCGGCGGCCGTGCGCGCGCGCAGTGCGGTGCCCGCGCCGGTGGTGGCCAGCTGGGAGATGAGTCCTGGCAGGCGCGTGCCGATGTCGTCGGCCATCGTGTCGACGTCGCGCACGGTCCTGTCGTCGCCGCGGCGGGCGTCGAACGTGAGCGTGACGGCCGTGGTGATCCGCGCTGCCCCTGCGGGTGCGGCGGCGACCACGTCCTCCAGGACGCGCCGAGCCAGTTCGGGCGCGTTCGGGTCGACGTCGGCCATCGCAGCCCGTTCGAGCCGCAGCCCCGTGTCCGGGGCGGTGTCGACGACGACCTGCGCGCCGATCAGGTCCCGCTCCCGGGAGAGGACACCGAGGTAGGTGCCCCAATGTGCCGCCTGCAGATCGACCGACTCTTGGTCGAGCCCGGTCACGCCGGGCGGCGAGGCCTCGATCACGACGGTGTAGTGGTCGACAGCGCGGTGCACGATCAGCCCAAACGGCTGGCCGTACACGTCCTCGCACTCGACGAGCTCGGTGTCGGCCGCCAGCCCGGGCAGCTGGGTGCGGCCCATCGGCACCATCCCCGCCGGGCCCTGCGCCAGCGTGGTCAGGCCCTTGCGGTTCGCGCGCGACCACCTCATGCGTCGACCGAGGATCGAGTAGGGGTTGGTATCGAGGAACATCGTCCCGACGATCCACGGCGCCAGCACCGCCAACGCGAGGACGAGCCAGGCGATCCCGGCCCACATCCCCACGAACATCATGATGAGCACGACGGGGAACATCGCGGCGATGAGCGCGAGGAACTGCGCCGGGGACAGGCCCTGCACCCCGGGCATCTTCGGCTTCGACAGGTTGCTGTACTCGACTGCGTCGCTCATCGGTCCCCTCCGGTCCTCACTGCCCCATGTCCGTGGCCGCGCGGGAAGCGAACGCTCCCGCACCGACCGTCGCGCCGCCAGCCATCCGCGTAGCGCGTGCGGCCCGCTGCTTCGCCCGCGTGCCCGCCGGTCGTGCCACCGGCTGTCGTACCGGCCCGGCACCCTGCGCCGGCCGGTTCCCAGACACCGGCCGGGCCGACTCCTGATCGGCGCCGCCGCCGCCGCTGCTGTTCGCGCCCGATGGCTCCGGGGAGGGCCGCTCCACCGCAACCGCCGCCACGGGCTCGGCGCCCGACGACTGGCCTGCGGGCATCGCCTGGCCGCCCATCGGCGGGGCCGTGCCCGCTCCCGACGAGCCGCCGCCCATGGCAGACCCGTCCGACATCTCGCCCACCGAGTTGGCCACCGACTGCGCCGCACCCGTGCCTTGAGACGAGCCGCCGGCGTCCACCGACGGATTACCACCCGGCATGCCGAGGCCACCGGAGGGGCCACCCGTGCCGCCACCGGAGGGGCCACCCGTGCCGCCCATGTTCATTCCGGCGGGCGGGGGCTGCATGGCGCCCATCCCGCCAGATCCGGCCGCGCCCGCAGCCGCGCCGCCGGCGGCCATAGAGCCACCGGCGGTCAACGCCGCGCCACCGAGCGCTGCGACGCCCATAACCGCCGCGCCGCCGGCCGCTACACCCGTGGCGCCCGAGAACGCGTTGGACGAGCCGACCGCGGCCTCAGGGACGAACAGCTTGATCAGTGCGGGCAACGCCAGCGCCGCGAAGATGATCACGACCATGCCCCACATCCACTGCATCAGCGGGTTGTCCTCGGTGCCATCGCCCTTCATCAGCCGAAGGCCCATCGCGTAAATGATCGCCGCCACCGGCTTGTACAGGACGAAAGCCATCAGCCACGCCAACGCCTTCTCGAACCGGGCCTGACCCTGCCGCGTCGTCGTGGTCGCGGCAAAGAGCGGCATGAAGCCCAGCAGAATGATGATCAGCGGTGCTCGTACCACCATGAACGCGCCCTGCATGAACGCGCCGATACCGGTCAGCACCACCAGCACCAGGGTCAGCAGCCCGGAGTCAAGCATCCAGCTGGGAGCCGCCGCGGCCGCGGCGTCCTTCCCGGCTGGGGTCATCCCGAGCAGTTCGCTGAACGCGTTGGTGCGATCTGCTGTGTTCCCCGTCTGGCCGAGCGTGTTGATGATCCATGGCGAGAACGCGTCCCCGAACTGGATCAGCATCGCCGTCACCGTCGTGACCAAGCTCGTGGTCGCGATGACGTTGAAGAGCATCCGCAGCACCAACCGGCCGTCGGAGACTTGCAGGCTGGCCATCATCCGCATGATGGCGACCATTCCCGACACGAGCATCAGCGCCGAGGTGAGCCACAGCAGGCTCCCATTCATGTCCTGCAGCGCCTGAGCCGTGCCGCCGCCCTGCCCCCCGACAGTCGGCGACGGCACCAAGAACCACGTCTGGCTCATCAGTCGAAGGATGTTGTCGAGGCCCGTCAACGACGACTCGATCAGGTACCTCATGAACTGCTCGCCCGCGTTGTTTGCCGCGTTCTCGACCACCTTCCCTGCCGCGTCGCATACGCCGGTGGGGTCAAGGTCGCAGAGGTCGACGCTAGGCGCGGACCTCACGGCGCGCTCCACGGCACGTAGCCCTCCATCGAGTCGATGGCTTCGGCCTGGTTCTGTGCTTGGCCATCCACCCGCCAGTCGCCGTCCTGCCACACCATCGTGAGCGGGATCCGCTTCATGGACGCACCCGCTGGCTGGGAAATGACGACGACCTCTACGTGGTCGGGATCGTTTGCCGTGACCGAGAACGCGCGAATCTCAGCGCGGTCGGCGCTGCTCTCCTCGTCGTGGCGTCCGGCCTGGTCTTTGAGGGAGTCCTTGAGCGGACCGTCTGTGACCTGCTCGGCGAGCACCTTGTCTCCCCCAGGGGCGAAGAGAGCCGTCCCGATGTTCATCGCAGCGAACAGTGCGCCGGTGGGCGAGTGCGCGTAGCAGGTCCGCAGCGGACCGTCGATCTGCGTCGGGCCGTACGTCTTCGACGTCGGGACGACCGTGCGGTCGAGCGTCGCCCACTCCGCCTCCGGTCCCTTCTGTGGGACCTCCTGGCTTCCCGGGGCGAGACCACACGCGCTGTCCGAGCCGCCGGCGGTTCCGGAGCTCGACCCGTCGGCCGACGCCGTCTGCGTCGGCCTCGCCTCGCTATCCCGGCCGGCGAGGAGACCGACACCGAGCCCGACGAGCAGGAGGAGAACTGCTCCCACCGCGACTGCGGGCCACAGCCAGCGCGGACGGGACGAGGTAGCCGGTGACGTGCCCATCAGGTGAGCGCGTTGACGATCTGCCCCAGCATGCCCAGGACGATCAGACCGGCGCAGACGATGAGGAAGGCCCGGAAACCCTGCGAGGACCGGCCGTCCATAACGCCGGTGAAGACAAGGATGACCGAGACGATGAGGCCGAACAGGCCGAAGACAATCGCGCCCCACATCAGCCAATTGATGAGCTTCATGAACGCGCCCGAGCCCGGAGGTGCCTCCGGCGTCGGGCTGGGCACGGCAGCGAAGTCGGGCACGGCAGCGATCAAGTCGAGCACCATCAGTGGGTTCCTCCCTCGGATGGGCGGCGCTTGGCCGCCCAGGTGATGACGGAATCCGCCGTGCGGCGGACCCGTCCCGGCAGCCGGTCGACTGCCGGAGACGCGGTGACGTGCCACTCGGGTAGCCAGACCACCCGCCACGTCCGGGGCCACATGCGCGTGACCCGCTTGGCCTGCGCGCCGAGCGCGCCGTCGATCTTCGGGCCAGAAGCCACCAGCAGCAGGCCCATGATGTCGACGGCCGGGTCGATCTGCCGGGCTGCCCACTCCCGCGCGGCGTGCTGGGCCCGTTCGAGCCCGACCCCGGAGTCCCGGGCCACCAGGAGGACTCGGCCGGCGGTGGGCAGCTGACCCACGCCGGGGGCCTCGACCCACCGGATACCTGCGCGCTTGTCGGACTCGCGGGCCTGCAACAGGCGCGCCACGGTCGTGACGCCGGCGCCGCCGTGCAGACCAACGACGGCGACGCAGTCCCCGTCTAGAGACCCCTCGGTCGCCCGAAGGACGGCCGGTCCGGCAGGTGCGGGCGCGCCCGGCGGGACCGCCGGGCCATCCACGTACAGCTCGCTTCCGAGCAGACCGTCGCGACCGACCGGCGCCCTCTCCTCTGGGTCTATCGCCGGGGCGGCCGGTTCGCGGTGGAACGGGTTGCTCGGCTGGCTCGGTGCGTGCTTCGCGCGACCCATCGGTCTCCCCCTCGATCAGTCCGACGTCACCCTACGATCGCGGGGTGACGGTCCGCCACCGACCGACCATAGCGTCCCTAAAGTCACGGAACGCCATATTTGCAATAACTCGTGCTAAATGCGATTGAGAGGCTACAGTGAGCGACGACGTGCTCCCCGAGCTCAGACCGTTCGGTCCCATCATGGGAACCCATGAGGTGGCCGAGATCTTGGGGATCAACGCCGCCACTGCATCGAGACTGTGCGCTGCTGGGGATCTTCCCGCATTTCGGGTGGGTCGGCAGTGGAAGGTTCGCAGATCGGAGCTGCAGCGGGTGATCCTCGGGCAGTGGACTAAGGGTGAGGACATGCAGCAGGGCTCGTGACGAGCAGGGCATGAGGGGGGCGTGCAATGGGGAAGTCGCTGTCGGCGGCGCTAGTTGGTGTGGTCGCGTTGGTCATGTTCGTGCCGATCCTCTTCGGGGGGATGCAGGCAAGCAGCCCGCCGTCCGCGGCGGCGGTGGGCGGCGGGCTGAACGCCAGCGCCGTCCCGGCTCAGTACCGAGACGCGGTCGCCAGGGCGGGGAAAGTGTGTGACCTGGTCCCGGCCGCGGCGATCGCCGCGCAGATCGAGCAGGAGTCCGGGTGGAACCCTCGCGCGGTCTCTCCTGTCGGTGCGCGGGGGATCGCGCAGTTCATGCCCGCCACGTGGAAGCAGTGGGGCAAGGACGCTGACGGGGACGGGCAGAACAGCCCAGAGGACCCGGACGACGCCATCGACGCGCAGGCGCGCTTCATGTGCGCGCTGGCCAAGCAGACGCAGGCGTGGGTCCGGAACGGGGTCGTCACGGGTGACCCGCTGGAGCTGGCGTGGGCGGCGTACAACGCCGGCCCCGGCGCGGTGCAGCAGTACGGCGGTATCCCGCCGTTCTCCGAGACCCAGGGCTACGTCGCTGCTATCCGGGCCGGGATGGCGAAGTACCTCGCCGCGGCCGCGCCCGTCGGCAAGGGGGGGAAGTTCGGCAACCCGCTGGCTGGTGAGCAGTACGTCCTCACCAGCCCGTTCGGGCCCCGAGCGAGCCCTTGCACGGGCTGCTCGAGCAACCACCAGGGCCAGGACTTCGGCGCCGCCGAGGGCACGACCATCCATGCCGCGTGCACCGGCCGCGTCGTCTTCGTCGGATGGATGGACGGGTACGGCAACTACACCGGCATCGACTGCGGCGGCGGCATTCTCACCGGCTACGCGCATCAGTCGGCCACCGCCGTGTCCGTCGGCGACACGGTCAAGACCGGACAGAACATCGGTGCCGTAGGCCACACCGGGGTCGGCACCGGCGACCACCTGCACTTCGAGGTCCGTCTTGGCTACCGCGGCGGGAACCCGCTGAGCGCCCGGGCGGTCGACCCCGCCAAGTTCTTACGATCGCACGGAGTGAAGCTGTGAACCGACACACCGCCACCGCTGCCACCGCAACCGCCCTCGCGCTCCTCGCCGGATGCTCCGACGGGGGCAAGCCCCCCGCGTCGACGACATCAACGCTCGCCACCACCAGCACGTCCTCGACCACGAGCGAGCCGCCCCGCACCACCGCCCCGGACAGCAGCCGCACCGAGGGCACCGAAGCCCCGACGTCCTCCTCGACGTCGCGCACCGGGCGCACCGACCCCACCCGGGTCACCGGCCCCGCCGGCGCACCGAAGGTGCCCCCCGGCAAGGCCGGCACCCCCCGAGGGCTGAAGATCGGCACCGTCGACGACGCCAACCCCTCCTCCGTGGCCCGGGCCTGGACGCTGACCAGCTGGACCCTCGACACCCGCCTGGATATCTCCCCTAACGACGGCACCCGCCGCGCCCTGCGATGGGCCACGCCCGACCTCGCGCGCACTCTGCGCGCCGACCTCCCAGGCGACGGCGGTCCCCGGTGGCAGGCGCTCAAGAAGGCCAAGGGCTACACCACCGCCACCACCACCGAGATCAACGCCGTCGACGCAGGCAAACCCACCGGCGAGGACGCCAGCACCACCCAGCAGGTGAAAGTCACCTACCGCAGCAGCAACGGCCGCCCTCTCGGCCCCGCAGAGACGCTCGTTCTCAGCGTGCGCCTGGTGAAGACCGGCGCCGCCTGGCGCGTCACCAGCTCCACCCTCCTGTGACCCGAAGGGCAGCAATGACCACCACAACCACCAGCGGGGTCGACCCGAGCACCGTCCCCCCGTTCCCCGTCGTGCACCTGCGCGTCACCGACGACGGTCGGGCCGAGTTCGACGGAACCCCCGTCGACACCGAGGGCAACCCCATCGACGCGCTCGTTAAGCGCGCGGCGCACGTGGCCGCCAGCCGGCCCATGCGCGCCGTGCGCGCGGTCGCCCACCACGGCGACCACCGTTGGACGATGGTCATCGACGCCGACGGCAACACCTACGACCTGCCCGAGACGATCGGCGGCGCCACCGCCCACCGCGGCCGATCCGTGCCCGCCCGCGGCACCCACGACGCCCGGGACGGAGACGACGCGCGATTCCGGAAAATGCTGGCCGCCGGCACCGCCGGAGCGCTCCTGCTCGTCGGACTCGGCGGCGGCACCATCTACGCGCTCAACCACCGCGAGGCCCCGACCGGTCCGACCGAGCCGGTCGCCGCGCCCGCCGGGGAGTCCCCCGTCGTGCCCGTCCCGGGCCTGACCCGCCGCGCCACGTGGGTCTCCCCACCGCTCGCCGAGGTCGCCGCCGCCGGCGGTGACGGTACTGACCGTGCGCCGGTGGTCACCACCGACGACCAGGTCATCGCCGTCACCGCCACCGACGACGCCACCGCCCTGACCGGGATGCGCGCGAAGGACGGCGCGACCCTGTGGACCTCCCCGCTGCCAGAAGACCTCACCGCCGGTCCGCAGAACGCCGTCACCGGCGGCCACGAGGCGATCGCCGCGACCACCTCCAGCCAGCTGCTCATATGGCCCGCCACCGGCGCCGACACCCCCGCCGCCTACGACCTGCCTACCGGCTCCACGCTGGTGCCGCACTCCCCCGTCCCCGTCGTCTGGAATGAGGATGCCCGGCAGGCCCACATCCTCACCGACACCGGGCTAGCCGCGCGGGTCATGCCCGCCGAGGCGCGACCGCTCATCGGCCGCCCGAACGGGACGGTCATCGCCGCTGACGACGCGGGCCACTGGTGGCCCCTCACCGCGGCCGAGACCGCGCCCGAACCCGAGGCACTGCAGCCCCCGCAGACGGGCGCCACTCCCACCGGCATCATCGGCGTCGTCGGACGCACCGTCCTCTACGGGTGGCGCAAAGGCGGCCCCGAAGACACCACCGCAGGCGGCTGGATCACCGGCTACGCCGCCGAGAAGGAGATGCACCCGGCGTGGAACGCGCCCGTGAGCACCATCCCCGCCAGCGACCAACTCGCCTTCTCCCCCGATGGGACGTGGGCGATCGCCGGCGCCCTAGCGATCGACCCTGACAGCGGCGCCGTGCGCCGCCTCAACCAGCAGTGGCAGACCACCGGCATGACCGACTCGGCCGCGTGGTCGCTCGAGAGCACCCCCGCCTACCGCGCCGATCGGCTCGAGACCCCCAAGACCATCGTTACCCCGCCAGAGGATGCCGCGGGCGTCCCCGTCGACGAGACCAAGACCCACGCACTTCTCATCGCACCCGACCAGGACCAGACCCGCATCTACGCACTCAAGAAGGCGAGATGAGCGACACGCCGAGGAATCCGGATTGTCCGGCGCGGCGCACTGACGCCGCGATGATTCGTGCCATGACCGCCATCCCGAGTGCTGCCGACAGGGCAGCGGACCGCAAGGCGAACATCATCTATAGGACGTCCGTCGAGCGCCGCGCGCGCCTCAAGGAGCGCGCCGCTGCCCATGGCGTCTCCGTCCAGGTGTACCTCGATGCCCTGCTATGGGACGAGCCTCTGGCCCCCGACCGCATCTCGGGACCCAAGCGACAGCAGGAGCTCGAACTGACCGGATGACGTGAGCGGGGCAGTGCCCCGGACAGGACGAAGGCCCCGGCGCCAACCGAGGCCAATCGTCTGAAGCTGTGGAGAGCCGAGCGCCAACTCGGTGATCCCCGATCTGAACCCTCAAGTGCCCGGAGAAGGCTTTAACGAGAGGAGGCTTTGTGCTGCCCACTGTAGACGAACGCGCTATCGGCTCGCTAGTCCCGTTCCGGTCGATGCCCGGCGTGTCGGAGCACCGCACCGCGGCGGTCGACGCGCTGGCGCGTGCCCGTGAGATGGCCACGCACCGGGTCTGCGCGCCCGAGCTGGCCCCGTGGGTCGCCCGGGTCAGCCTCACGGACACCACGGTCCTGCCGCGCTGGCACCAGGACGACCGCGGCTGGCGCAACCGGCACCGCGGCTTCCACCAGCTCGCCCCGGACGGCGCGTACAGCCGCGTCCCGATCTGGACCAGCCGGTCGCACTGGTTGGCGGTGATCGTGCCCATCGCCATCGCCCTCGACCAGCACGTCCTGTCCCGTGAGCAGGTCTCGCCGGCGACCCTGCGCGCCTACCTCGCGGTCCGGTCCGGGTACGCCGACCCGCGCACCGGCCGTCGCTGCATCGTCCGGCCCAAGGTGCTTGCGTCCGTCCTCGGCTGCGCCGAGAACACCGTGCACCGGTGTCAGCGCGCCGCCCGCTCCCTGGGGCTCGAGGTCGTCGTGTCCGTCGGTCGGATGCTCACGTTCGAGGAGTGCCGCCGCGCCCGCGCCCGCGGGTCGAGCCAGCGGGGCCTGTCGAGCGAGGTCGCCTTGACCGTCCCCGCAGCGCTGCGCCGGCGGAACCTGCCTGCGCTGTCGTCTTTGGTTGGGGGTGTCGTTACCCCTACCAGTGGTGGGGGTCTTTTCCTGAAATCTCACCTGAACTCTCCTTCACTCAGCGCCGCACGCGGCGAGAAGGAGGAGGCGGCTCCGCCGCCGCGACCACGCAAGAGGCGCAGGAGCCTCGCCCAACGGGCCGGAGCGGCCCTAGGAGCCGATCTGCGGCTCCTACTGGACTGGCTACGGCCCGAGACGCCCGGACGCCTGGCCAACACGCTCACGCGCTTCGCCACGGCCCCGGAGCCGTGGACCCCGGCAGACGTCCTCGACGGGCTGCAGCTGGTCGCCCGTCGACGAGGCTGGGCCGGCCTGCACGTCGACCCTGACCGGCTGGCCACCCGCCCCGCGGTCCTGCTCGCCTCGATGCTGCGCGATCTCGACCCGGAGGCCGACCACCCCCGGCTCGACGCGTTCCCCGCCGCGCCGCAGCCATGCGGGGCGTGCGACCACGGATGGATCACCGTCGACCAGGCCACCGGCGCGGTCCGCAAGTGCCCCCGCTGCGGCCCGGCCGCGTTCCCCAGCCCCGTCGCCGACCTCGACCCCGAGCCGGAGTTCTGATGCCCTCTCAGCCAGCGGCCGTGCGCCGCGCCGCATGGACCGGCGCACGCTTCCCCGCACCCGTCACGCAAGATCGGAAGAGCAC
>CAKZIH010000305.1 GCA_936931335.1 uncultured Nostocoides sp.
CAGGTCGCGTTGGGGCAGCGCAGCGGCGACCTGGCGGGCGCGATCGCCGCGTCCGCGGTGGCGTTGCCGGGCACGCAGGCGCATGTACTGCCCGGGGCGTGCGGGCATTTAGCGGCGCAGGCGTTGAAGGGGTTGTGGCCGCCGCTGCTGGCGCAGCTGCGGGCGCTGGAGGCGACCGGGCAGGACGTTGTGGTGGATGCGGGCCGGTTGGGGATGGAGGGCAGCCCGGAGCCGCTGATTTACGGCGCGGACCTGGCGCTGCTGGTGATGGGTTCGTCGCTGCGGGCGATGTCGGGGGCCCGGTCGTGGGCGAAGGCGTGGCGCGCGACGTTTGACGATGTGGGTGCCGGGTCAACGGCGCCGGTGGCGTTGGTGGTTGGCCCGGGGCGACCGTATGGGGGCAAGGAGATCGCGTCGGTGTTACCGATCGCGGTGCTCGGGTCGCTGCCGTGGGATCCGGCCGGCGCGGCGGTGTTCGCCGACGGCGCGCAGCCGGGGCGCCGGTTCGCCTCGGGGCCGTTGATGCGGGCGCTGACCCAGACGCGGGAGGCGATGAGCGCACGGCTGCGTGGCCCGGACCTTCAGGTCCGGTCCGCCGATGGGCTCTGCGGGCGGCCGGTGGATATCAGATTGAGACGGCAACCACGCCCTGGCGCCCCTAGCGTCCGAGCATGTTCCAGGACCGGCGTCGGGTGCGCACGCTGGTACCGGCCTTGCTGGCCGCCGTCGCCTATGTCGATCCGGGGAATTTCGGCGTGGACCTGGCGGCCGGCATCCACCACGGGCACCTCCTGATCCTGGTGGTGCTGGCCGCGAATGCCGTCGCCGGCCTGGTGCAATATCTCTCCGCCTGCCTGGGCATGGCCACCGGCGAGAGCCTGCCGGCCATCTGTCGCGCGCGCTATCGCCCCGGCGTCCGCGCCCTGCTGTGGATCCAGGCCGAGGTCGTGGTCGTGATGACCGATGTCGCCGAAATCATCGGCGGGGCATTGGCCTTGCAGATCCTCTTTGGCTGGCCACTGCTGCCCGGTGCCGTGTTCATCGCCGTGCTCGCGTATGCGGTGACCGGCTTGCGCTGGCATGGGGGCCAGCTCATGGAGAGCGTGGTGCTGGCCGGTATGGCCGTGATTGTCGCCAGTCTGCTGGCCCTACTGACATTGCTCACGCTGTCACCGGTGTCCCCACCCGGCGGGTCGCGACCGACCGGCGACGGCTCCTCGCTGCTGCTGCTCAGCGCCGGGATCGTCGGCGCCACCGTGATGCCGCACGCCGTGCACGTGCATTCCGCATTCGCCGCCCCCGCGGGTGGTCACCCCGGCCGCGCGCTGACCCGGCGCGCAGCCCGAATGGTGCGTCGCCATACCGCCGCCGGTGTCGCCGCGGCCATGGTGGTGGCCGGCGGGGCGAATGCGGCCTTGGTGGCGATCGGGGCCGCGCTCCCCGCGGGCAGTAGCGAAGACCTGGCGCAGATCGCGACATTCCTCAGCCGCGAGGTGGGACCGGGCGCCGGTGTCTTGCTGGGGGGCGCCCTCTTGGCCTCGGGGATCGCCGCGACGGTGGTCGGCGTGCATACCGGGCAGGTGGTCACCGACGGGTTCATCCACCAACGTATGCCGGACCTGGTGCGCCGGGGGATCGGCGTCTTCCCGCCGCTCCTGCTCCTGGCCTTGGGCATCGAACCGACTCAGGCCTTGATCCTCAGCCAAGTTGTGCTCTCTGCGACGCTCGCCGTCACCCTCGTCCCGTTGCTGGCGGCGACCTCTGATCACGCCCTCATGGGCACGCTGGCGCCGTCCAGGCCGGCGCGTTATGCGGCGGGGGTAGCCACGGCGGTCATCGCACTGCTCAATATCTTCTTGCTGGCCCGCCTGCTCACGACGTGATGCCGTATTCCTTGATCCGGCGATAGATCGTCGCCCGTGACATCCCTAGTGAAGCCGCGGCCGCCTCCTTATTGCCCCCGTGGCCATCCAATGCGCTGGCAATCGCATCCCGCTCCATGGCTTCAAGGGGGGAGAGTTGCCGGCGCGTGGTCGCCCGGAATTCCCCGGGCAGATCCGAGACCTGGATCGAGCCGGCCCGGCGGATCCGCACGATGTCGCGCAGCATGACCCGAACCTGCTCCACATTCCCGGGCCACGGCATGCGCTTCAGATGGCTCATCGCCGCGGGCGACACGGTGACCTCCGCATGCGTTAGGCGCGCCAGCAGCAAGGGCACCAGATCGTCCAGATCGGCGATCCGGTGGCGCAACGGCGGCACCACGACGACGCGGGCAAAATGCGGCAGCAGTTGCGCTTCGATCTGCGGGCGGTCGTGATCGGCGGCCAGGGTCGCCACCAACCAGGCTGCGAAAACAGCGGCTTCCCCGGCATCAACACCAATGGCGGCTACGCGGAATACCTGCTCACCTCCGCTCGCAGTTGCGTGAAGCTGGACGACTCCCTCGAGCCCACGGATGTGGCCGCGCTCGCCGACGCCGGTCTGACCGCGCAGCATGCCGTGGCCAAGGCGTCGAAGGTCCTGCGCCCCGGGGAGACCTGCGTCGTCATCGGCGCGGGTGGGCTGGGACACATCGGTATTCAGTGCATGAAGGCCATGAGCTCGGCACGCCTAGTGGTCGTCGACCGCAATCCGGCGGCATTGGAGCTGGCGCGCGAGATCGGTGCCGACGAGACCGTCGTGGCGGACGGCTCACACGTCGATCGGGTCCTGGAGTTGACCGGCGGCACGGGCGGGGAGGCGATCCTCGACTTCGTCGGCGAGGGCGGGGCGACCAAGGAGGGCATCGCCATGCTGCGCCCAGCCGGCAACTACTACGTCATCGGCTACGGCGAGAACATCGATGTCCCCACCATCGACATCATCTCCACCGAGATCAACATCATCGGCAACCTGGTGGGCAGCTACACCGACCTGCAGGACCTGATGGCGCTCGCCGCCCAGGGCAAGGTCACCCTGCATACCCAGCAATATGCGCTCGACGACTTCCAGCAGGCAATCGACGACCTCTCCGCGGGCAACGTTCGCGGCCGGGCCATCCTCGTCCCCTGACGCGCGTCACCGGACATCCACCACAGGCAGACAAAGGAGACTGACATGGCCAAAGTTTTGCTGTTCAACGCCGACGCGCGTCGTCAACTGGAGGCCGGCGTTAATGCGCTCGCCGATGCGGTGAAGGTGACATTGGGGCCGAAGGGCCGCAATGCGGTGCTGGAGAAGCTGACCGGTCCGCCCACGATTACCAATGACGGGGTGACCATCGCCCGGGAGATCCAGCTGCGCGAGCCCTTCGCCAATATGGGCGCCCAGTTGGTCAAGGAGGTGGCGATGAAGACCAATGGGGTTGTCGGGGACGGCACGACCACGGCCACCGTGCTCGCCCAGGCGATGGTGACGGCTGGCCTGCAGGCGGTCGATCGCGGAGCCAACCCGATGCGGGTGCGGCGCGGGATCGAGCGGACGGTCGGGCCCGTGGTCGCTGCCCTGCGCGAACTCGCCGTCGACGTCTCGGGTGAAGAGAACCTGCGGCATATCGCGACGATCGCGGCCAATGACGACGAGGCCATCGGCCGCGCCGTCGCCGGCGCCCTGGATGCGGTCGGCCCCGATGGCATCGTGGAGATCGAGGAATCCGACGACCCGGGCATCGGGGTGGAGGTCGTCGATGGGATCGAGTTCGACCACGGGTTCACCTCGCCCTACATGGTCACCGACCAGGACCGGATGGAGGCGGCCTTCGACAACCCGCTGATCCTGTTGTCCAACAAGAAGATCACCTCAGTCCAAGAGCTGATGCCGATCATCGAGATGGCGCAGCGTGCCAGCCGGCAGTTGGTGATCCTCGCCGAGAATGTCGACGGCCCGGCCCTGCAACTGCTGACCGGCGGCAATATGCACAACACCTTCCGCTCCGCGGTCGTGCGTGCTCCGGGCTTCGGTCACCGGCGGCTGGCGGAGCTCGAGGACCTCGCCGTTGCCCTGGGCGGCAAGGTCGTCGCGGACGACTCCGGCCTGAAGTTCGAGGATGTCACCATCGACCACCTCGGCTCGTGCGAGCGGATCACGATCACCGAGTCGCGCACCACCATCCTCGGTGGCCACGGCAACAGCGGTGAGGTGAGCAACCGGATCGAGCAAATCCGAGCGCAACTGGGCCGAGCCCGCATCGAACACGACCAGGACAACCTGCGTATGCGGATGGCTCGCCTCACCGGTTCGGTTGCGGTGATCAATGTCGGGGCGGCGACCAGTGTCGAGCTCAAAGATGTGATGCTGCGCACCGAAGATTCCCTGTCCGCGGCCCGGGCCGCGCTGGAGGAAGGCGTGGTCCCCGGTGGCGGCACCGCGCTGGCCCAGGTGCGGCACTTGGCAGCCGCGGTCGAGGTCACCGGTGATGAGGCGGCCGGTCGGGATGTCGTGGTGGCCGCGTTGACCGAGCCGCTGAAGTGGATCGCGATCAATGCGGGTTATGACGGCGACGAGATCGTCGCGGCGGTCTGCGATGCCCAGGACGGGCATGGATTCGACGCCCTCAGCGGCTCGATCGTCGACCTGCGAGCGGCCGGGATCGTCGACCCGGTCAAGGTGTCGCGCGCCGCCCTGGAGAGCGCGGCGAGCATCGCGGCGCTACTCATCACCACCGAGACCGCCGTGGTCGAAGAGATCGTCGGCAATCCCGGCGCCATCATGGCTCCGCAGTTCGGCGACCTCGCCGAGGGCCTCATCCGACCGTCCAATATCTACTGATGCTCCGGCACGTGGAGGGCCAAGTGCGTCGGCGCCGGATGAACGGGGCGCGGTCCCATGACGCTGCACCGCTGGCCGCATCGTCCCCGCGCATCGAGGGCCGTCGGCTGGGGATCTGCGTGGCGCTGGGCATCCCGGTCGTCCTGCTAGCGGCCGCGCCCCAGGCGCGGATCCCGGGTTGGCAGTGGGTCTGCCTGCTGTTGGCGCTGCCCGTCCTGACCTGGGGGGCAGCACCCGCATACCGGCGGGCGTGGTCGGGTTTGCGCACGGGCCAGGCGGGATTGGACCTGCTGGTGTCCGCCGGGGCCCTGCTGAGCCTGGGTATCGCGGTGGACGAACTGGTCAGCTCGACCGGCAGCGCGACCTCACTCGGCTGGGGCGTGGGTATGGTGCTCGTCCTGCTGGCAGCAAACGGTGCACGGCGCCTGGCCGCGGCGCACGCCGGGGCGCTGGCGGCCGGCATACCTGGGTAGGGACTCGCATACCCCCACCGGGGCGGCGGCCGCCGGCGCGGCCGTCGCCCCGATGGTCTTGGGCCGGAGGTGCCCAGGCCGGGAAGCGTCCAGTCCGCCCGCCGGGCGCGACAATGCCGGTATGGCGGAGGACAAACTGGAGCGCTACCTGAGCATGCGCGACCCGCAGCGCACGCCGGAGCCGATGCCCGGGGCGGGGCCGGTGCGCGAGCGAGATGGCGACATCTTCGTCATCCAGGAGCACCACGCCACCGCACTGCATTGGGACTTCCGCCTGGAACGCGACGGCGTCTTGGTGTCCTGGGCGGTGCCCAAGGGGTTGCCGATGGACCCCGGGATCAACCGGCTCGCCGTCCCCACCGAGGACCACCCGCTCTCGTATGCCGATTTCGAAGGCACTATTCGCGAGGGCGAATACGGCGGTGGGCAGGTCATCCTGTGGGATCGCGGGACTTTTGAGACCGAGAAGTGGACCGAGCGAGAGGTCAAGGTAGTCCTGCGCGGTTCGCGCATCTCGGGCCGCTATGTCCTCTTCCGCACCGGGGGAAAGAACTGGATGATGCACCGGATGAGCCCACCGCCCGATGGCTTCGCGAGTGTGCCCGATCGCATCGCGCCGATGACCGCCGTGTTGCGCGACGAGCTGCCCCGGGGTGATGCCGACTGGGCCTATGAGATGAAGTGGGATGGGGTGCGGGCGATCGTCCACGTCGACGGGGGGCGGCCAAAAGCCTTCTCCCGCAACGATCTCGATATCACCGCCTCCTATCCGGAGTTGCGGGAGATGGCGGAATCGATGGGCGCGACGTCCGCGGTGTTGGATGGTGAACTGGTCGCCTTGGACACCGCCGGCCGGCCGAGTTTCGCGGCGCTGCAGTCCCGTATGCACGTTCAGGACCCCGCCGCGATCCGCCGGCTGACCCGCTCGACCCCGGTGAGCTATTTCGTCTTCGACATCCTGCACTTGGATGGGCAATCCACACTGGGCCTGCCCTATCGCCAGCGCCGCGAACTGCTGGAGAGCCTGGACCTCAACGGCCCGTCTTGGCGCACGCCGCCGGCGTGGTTCGGCAACGGCGAGGCGGTGCTGGGCGCCTCTACCGAGCAGGGCCTGGAGGGGGTGATGGCGAAGCGGGCGGACTCGCCATACCTGCCCGGGCGGCGCTCGGACGCCTGGCTCAAGATCAAGAACCTGCGCACCCAAGAGGTGGTCATCGTCGGCTGGAAGCCGGGCGCCGGGCGGCGCGAGGGAATGATCGGGTCGCTGCTGGTCGGCATACCGGGTCCGGACGGGCTGGAGTATGCCGGCAAGGTCGGCACCGGCTTTACCGGCAAGTCATTGCGCGATCTGGCGGAGTTGCTGCAGCCGCTTGCCCAAAAGGCCAGCCCACTGGCCGGGGCAATACCGAATGCCGATGCGCGCGAGGCGCACTGGGTCGAGCCCACGGTGGTCGGTGAGGTGCGGTTCGCGGAGTGGACCCGCGATGGGCGGCTGCGCCATCCTGCCTGGCGCGGGCTGCGACCGGATAAGGCCCCGGCCGATGTCGTGCGTGAGTCCTGAGTTGAGCGCGCCGCGTCAGTAGAGGGCGAGCGAGGCGGCCACGTAATGGGTCAGGAACGCCAGGATCGTCAGCGTGTGGAAGATCTCGTGATAGCCGAACCAGCGCGGTGAGGGGTCGGGCCGGCGCAGGCCGTAGACCACCGCGCCGAGGATGTAGAGCACGCCGCCGACGACCACGAGGGTGAGCGTGGGTACCCCGAGGTGTTCGCGCATGAGCGGGACGAAGAAGACCGCCACCAGGCCGAGCGCGACATACGAGGGCACATAGAGCCAGCGGGGCGCGTCCATCCACAGGATGCGGAAGAGCACGCCCACGAGCGCTCCCGCCCAGACGATGGTCAGCAGGATTGTGGCCGGCCCCCGGGGCAGGAGCACCGCGAATGGGGTGTAGCTGCCGGCGATGATCAGGAAGATATTGGCGTGATCCAGGCGGCGCAGCACCGCATCCTGGCGCCGGCTCCAACTGCCGCGGTGGTAGACGGCAGACGTGGCAAAAAGGAGTGCGGCGGTGAGGGTGTAGATGGCGGCGGCGAGGCGCAGCCCTCGGGTGGGTGCCATGACCACGAGCAGTAATCCGAGGATGGTCGCCAGCGGCGCCATCCCCAGATGCAACCACCCGCGCAGCTTGGGCTTGACCGCCTCGACGACCTCCTCGATCACGGCGCCGGCGGACGAGGCCGGGCCGCGGTCGTCGGGCTGGGTGTTCACGATCCGAGAATAGGGGCCGTAGCTGGGTGGCGGGGCCGGGCTGGTCGCCGCGGGTGTGGTCAGTGCACCAGCAGGACGCCGGTGAGCGAGAGCAGGAAGATCCACCCGGTCGAGAGCGCGCCCAGGGCGAGGGGTCGTCCGCCGATGCTCTTGAGCCCCGACATCCGAACGCTGGTGCCCAGGGCGAACATCGCGGCCCCGAGGAGGAGGGTCTGCGTCATTCGGCCGGCCGCGAGGACCTGATTGGACAGCGGGACGACGGTGCGCAGCACGGCGGCGAGCAGGAAGCCGATGACGAAGAGTGGCACCAGGGGCGGCCGGGCGGTCTGGGTGTCGCCATGGGTGTATCCGCGGGTACGCGCGGAGATAGCGACGATCACCGGAGCGAGCAGGGCGACTCGGGCGAGTTTGACGGTGACCGCGGCGGTGAGCGCCGCGCCGCCGAGTATGCCGCCCGCGGCGACCACCTGGGCGACCTCATGGATCGCCCCACCGACCACCAGCCCCTGCTCCATAAGCGAAAGGTCGAGCAGTCGGACGATCGCGGGGCCGAGGCCGATCATCAGCGTCCCGAAGAGCACCACCAGCGTGATCGCGGAGGCAACCTCTTCCTCCTCGGCGTCCACGACGCCCTCGACCGCGGCCACCGCGGCCGCGCCGCAGATCGAAAACCCGCAGGCGATGAGCAGGCGCTGACGGGTGGGGATCCCCAGGCGCCGGCCCAGCAGCAGCGTGCCGCCGAGTCCGAGGCCGACGATCGCGACAACCACGCACACCATTCCCAGACCTAGGGCCCGTATGTCGGGCAGCACCACCTGGAGCCCGAGCAGCACGATCCCGGCACGGAGTAGATGTTTGGCGGCCACCGCGAGGCCGGGCGCCAGCGATTCGGGCAGCCGGAGCAGGTTCGCGGCCAGCACGCCGAGCACGATCGCGACCAGCAGCGGGCTCAGTGCCGGGACGGCCCGCTGGACGAGGGTGGCGGCCATCGCCGCCGCCAGCGAGAGCAGCAAGCCGGGCCAGGTGTCACGTGCAGACATACGGAAGGTCAACCTAGAGGACATCTCCGCACGGTCAACTGCCGGGGCAGGCGAACGCCTGGCCGGCGCCCCGAGGACCCCGGCCAGGCGTGGATCGCGAAGTCAGGCTTAGCTGGTGCTGACCAGCTCGGTGGCGCCGGTGGTGTGGTTCCAGATGTAGATCTGCCCGTCGTAGCGGTCCGCGATGCCGATGACAGCCCCGTCGGGGGACATGCTCACGGCGTTGGCGGCCCAGGAGATCGTCTGGTCGCCGTTGGCGGCGTCACGGATCTGCAGTTCCTCGGAGTAGCTGGTCGTGGTGACCATGGCGTCGGCCCAGCGGCCCACATCCCAGTACGCCGCGGCGTAGTAATCCGCGTTGTAGTTGTAGTCGTAGAGGCCGCTGCGGCCGCGGGAGTTGAACTCGGCGTAACCGTCATTCGTCAGACGCGCATAGCCGACATTCCCCGTCATATTGACCCGGGGCTCGACAACCTTGCTCAAGGCGTTGCCCCGACATACCGCCTCGGTGATGACCGGGCGCGCGGAGTTCGGCGACCAGCGGCTCAGCACGGCGAGGGTACGGCTCGCCGAGCCGCACCAGGCGTTGACGTTGGGGTCACCGAAGGGGTCGGAGGTCCAGCCGACGTACTTGCCATCGAAAGACACCGAGGGCGAGTAGGAGGCCGTGCTGAGCTGGGTCCCATTGGGGGTGGTGGAGACCCGCTTCACCGACGGGGTGGCGTAGGTGCGGACGAAGACGTCCTGGAGATTGTTCGTATCGCCGGCGACCAAATTGCGGGCATTGCTCACAAAGGCGACCAACTTCCCATCGCCACTGATAGCGGGGCGCTTGGAGTCGCCATTAGCCTGCACTCCGCTCTGGCTGGTGCTGACGCGGGTGATCACCCCGGTGCCCAGGTCGGCGCGGAAGACATCGGCCTTGCCATTGGTGTCTCCGGCGACCAGGTTGCTGGCGGTCGAGGTGAAGACGACGAACTTGCCGTCGTCGCTGACCACCGGCTCGGTGCTATTGCCATTGGACTGGGTGCCCGAGCGGCCCTTGGAGACCAGGCGGGTCTTGTTCAGGACGGTGTCCCGGATGAAGACGTCCGCGCGGCTGTTGAAGTCATTGGGCACGAGGTTGGTGGACGTGGAGGAGAAAACGACATACCGGCCGCCGATGGTGACATCGGGAGAGCTGGACGTGCCATTGCCGGCGAGCTTGCTGGCGGCGGGCTTCGGAGAATGCGCAGCGGCCTGGGCCGGGGCGCAAACGAGCGCGCTCGCGCCGATGGCGCCGATGCCGACCAGGGCAGCGATGGTGCGGGACATGGAGAGCCTTTCCGGGATTGGGGAGGACACCGGCGACTCTTCCGTCGATCCCCCACCTGGCCTAGTCCTCGATTCGGAGGACAAGCACCGATTCGGGCGCAAAGATGCGGGCCATGGAGCCCCCCGCCGTGCGTGTTGTGGTCCTTGATGATCATCTCGTGGTGGGCGAGGGGATCCGCCGGGTTATCGAACAGCATGCGACCGGAGTGTGCTGGCTAGGTCAGGTCACGGATGTGCAGGCCCTGCGAGTGGGGATGGGCACCTGGCCGACTCTGCCCGAAGTGGTCTTATTGGACTTGGATCTGCGAGACGGATCCGACCCGGCACAGACCGTGAGCGAACTGGTGGAGCGGAAGATCGCGGTGATCGTCTTCACCGCGGAATGGCGGCCGGTACCGATCCGCGCAGTGGTGCGCGCCGGGGCCGTCGGGGTGGCCCTCAAGAGCGATCCGCCGGCCCGGCTGATGGCGGCAATCGAGGCAGCCCACCGAGGTGATTTCTTCACCAGCAGTGAACTGGCATACCTGCTGGTCACCGATCCAGACTTGACGCCCCGACTGGCACCCCGGGAGGTTGAGGCTCTGCGGCTGCTGGCGAGTGGGCTGGCGCGCAAATCCGTTGGGCGACAGATGTCTCCGCCGGTGGCCGAGAGCACGGTGGTGACCTATCTGCAGCGAGTCATGGAAAAATATCGCGCGCTAGGCCGGCCGATGTTCTCCGCCAGTGATGCCGTCCGGGCGGCCCGCGACGACGGTTTCGTCTGACGACCTCCCGCCCGGGTACACCTCGATCACCACACCATCATGGACGCGCTTCACCACGGTCGACCCCGGGAGCCCGACCAGGGCGAGCTCATCTGGGCCCTGGACGCCGGTGACAATGATCTGTGCTTCACCGCCCACGTTCGGGCCCGGGTATGCGGTCACCACCATCCGGTGTCCGGCGCCACCGGCGCACGCGACGACCATCAGCGTTTGAGCTAATGCCGGGATCAACTCGGGCGGGCAGCAGTCGGCCTGTATGCCGATCTCCACCCCGCGCCGCCGGGCCGTGTCCACCGCCCGCAGTACCGGTGCGGACACCAAGGCCGGATGCCGCAGCCGGTCCCGCAACCCCAGCTCGGTGCGCCGGCAGGCCGCGCGCTCGGCGTCGCTCATATCGTGCCCGGCCGCGATGCGATTAAGCAATGGGCCGCAATGCGACCCGACTAGCGCCAACCACTGGCGGCGCTCGCGATCCTGGGCGGCACTAGCGGCGATCGCCTCCCGGTGCCGACGGGCCAACCGATCCAATTCCACACTCTCGGTGGTGGTCCGGACGAATGCCTGCCGCAATAGCCCGCCGATGACCGCCCAGACCAGGGGCGGGGTCACCGAGAGCATCGCTGGGCCCCACGCCCAGCGGCCCTCGCTCAAGCGGACCAGGACAGCGAAGACGGGAGCTTGGAGGGCGGCGGCCAGGGCTGCCACCGGCGAACGGAAACGCAGCGCGGTGGCCAGGAACACCGGGACCGACGCGCTGTAATACCAGGTGCGCCAGTCACCTTGGCCGGCATCCTGGGTAGCCAGGACCGCCACGGCCAAAGCCAGCGTGATACCGGCCAGTGCCATGGGCCAGCTCCGCGCATCCAGGGGGAGGCGCCAGACCCAAATGGTCAGCGCACAGATCCCCAGGATCAGCGGCAGTGGGAACGGCCACGCGTAGGCGGCGTGGAAGGGCAGGGCGAGCACGGCATACGCCAACTCGGAGACGAGGCAGGCGCCGAGCAGCACTCGGTGCCAGGTGAGACTGGGGCTATCCACCTGCTCAGCAGGGGTCGCCACCGGGATCGTCATGGTGAGCGTAGTGCCCTGTCCCGGAGCCGTGTGCAGGTGCACCTGCCCGCCGAGGTCACTGACCCGGCCCACGATGACTCGCGCCAGACCGTGGCGTTCGCCGCCGGCCGCCGGGTCGAAGCCAACCCCGGCGTCGCGCACCCGGACCGTGGCGGCACTGGCGGTGAATTCCGCGTCGATCTCGGCCGAGCGGACCCCGGCGTGGCGCCGGACATTGAGGAGCGCCTCGTGCGTGGCGTCGAGGAGGGCCTGACCGGTCAGGGGGTCGCGGATGGTCCCCTGCTGGGTCACCCGCACCGACAACCCGAGTCGCTCCGCCTGCGCCCGGACGTGCCCCGGCCAGTCGGGGGCGCCCGGTGCGGCGGCTCGCGTCAACTCTTGTTGGGCAGCCCGGGCTTGTGCGCTCGCCTGGGCGCGCTCAGTTGGGGTAACTGCGGCCGCGGCCGCCAGGAGTGCCGCGAGCACATGGTTGTGGACCAAATCCTCTTGTGTGCGTTTGGAATTCAGGATTGCCCTGGCGACCCGGTCGCGGGCGCTCAGCTCATCCAGGGCAGCCTGGGCGGCGGCGACCCGGTCGCTCTCACGCATCAGGGCGTCCAGCAGCGTGGCGCCCAGCAGCTGGGGGCCGAAGACAACCAGGAAGCCGCCGGTGGCCGCGACCACGCGGCCCTGGAGTAGGTGCGACGTGCTCATCGCTGCGCTGAGGAGCACCGCGGCGCTGCCGCCACGCATTGGGCCGAACCCCGCGATGACCGCGGCGGCACCAACCAGTAATGGCGCGATGAGCGGACTCGGCGGACCCATGCTCAGGGGATGCGGGCCCCACAGCAGATGGATGGCCATCGCCAGGTATGCGGTGACACCACATACCTGCACGGGGCGGATGTCCGTGGCCGCCCGCATCGCCCGCACGACGAGCCACACGGTAGGGACGGTGAGCAGGAGCAGCAGGGGGATCGTCAGCTGCAGCGGATAGTCCGTCCGGGATTCCGGCAACCGGATCACCGCGACGGCCAGGGCGCAGGTCATCGCGATGGCGGCCGCCCGGGTGATGCCGGTGACAAAGCTGGGGCGCCCGATGTATGCCGGGGCGGCCGCCGCCCGAATGGCATGGCCCCGCGCCCATCCGGTCGCACCCGAGAGCCCCGGCGGGTCCGCCGCCGGGCGGGGCTGCGCGAGCTCGGGCACGACTACCTCCCCGACCAGAAAGCGAGCGGGTGCGCTCCACCGTAGCGCTGCTCACCGGCCCGCGCGCGGGCAGTTGTCTCGCGCTGAGACTTTCCCGCCCAGTGCCACTTCCTGCCGCTCTGGGAGAGAACATTTCTGCTGCGAAGGTGGACTTTCCCTCCCAAAGCGGCGCGGGCTATTGCTGCAGCGCGATCGGTGCCTCCCACCGGAAACGCACCGACTGGCCGGGTCGTACCTGCCCGGCGTATGGCAGGTCGTCGGGATGGACGACCGCGATCACTGGATAGCCCCCGGTGACCGGGTGGTCGGCGAGGAAGATCAGCGGTTGGCCATCGGCCGGGACCTGGACCGCACCCTCCACCAGGCCCTCGGAGAGCAGTTCCTCGGTCCGGCTGCGCTCCAGGGCCGGGCCGGTCAGACGCACGCCGATGCGGTCGGCGTGCGCCGACACGGCATACGTGGTCTGCCCGAACGTGCGCATGGCGGCGGTGGTGAACCAGTCGGCGCGCGGGCCGGGGACGACGCGCAGGTCCACCACCGGCGGCAGCGCGCGCTGCGCGACATGGTCGACACCGGGGATCGGACCGTTCGGGGTGCCTAGGGGTATGCGGTGACCATCGCCGAGGCGCGCCGGCCCGATGCCGGAGAGCAGGTCGGTGGCGCGCGAGCCGAGCACCGGGGGCACATCGATCCCGCCGCGGATCGCGACATACGTCCGGACTCCGCTGTCCGGACGACCGAGTTCCAGGACCTGCTCGGCGCGCAGGTGCAGGGGCGCGCAGGCGTCGTGGGCGCGTCCGTCGATGTGTACCGGGGTCGGGGCCCCGGCCGTGGCCAGCAGCAGGTCGCAGCCAGCCCGGACGGCGAGCCCGCCAAAGGTGACTTCCAGCCCGGCGGCGTACTCGGGGTTGCCCACCAGGCGGTTGGCCAGGCGCAGGCTGGGGCGGTCGAGGGCCCCGGACCGGCCGACGCCGAGGTGGGCCGACCCGATCCGCCCGAGGTCCTGAATGGTGGTCAGCGCCCCGGCGCGCAGGATCTCCAACATCAGGCCGCCTCGACGAAGCGGACCCGGGTCCCGGCGGTCAGCAGGGCCGGCGGGGTGCGCTCCAGATCCCAGAGCACCAGGTCCGTATGCCCGAGTAACTGCCACCCGCCGGGGCCCTCGCGTGGATAGATCCCGGTGAATTCGCTGGCCAGGGCCACCGAACCGGCTGGCACCCGGGTGCGGGGAGTGGCCCGCCGGGGCACCTGGAGGCGCGGGTCGCCGCCGGCGATGTACGCGAAGCCGGGCGCGAACCCGGCGAAGGCCACGACATACTCACCGGCCAGATGAGTGCGGACGATCTCGGCCTCGGTCATCCCGGTGAGCGAGGCGATCTCGGGGAGGTCCACGCCGTCATACCGGACCGGGACCTGCACCAGCGCGCTGGGTTTGTTGCCGTTCATATCGGCCAGGTTCACCGCCCGCACATGGGCGGCGACTCGGGCGTGGGTGGTGCTGGCATCGAAACGCAGCAGCAGCGTCCGGGCGGCGGGCACCAGGTCCTCGACCCCGGGGGGCGGGTCGGCGCGCAGGGCGGCATGTAGCGCCAATACCTCCTCCAGGTCGGAGCACTCGACGAGCAGGCCACGGTGGCCCGCCGGGAGCAGATGTCTCACGACGCGAACGGTCGCAGCTCGACCCCGGCCGCATCCAGCGCCCGGCGCACGGCCACGGCGATCTCCACGGCGCCGGCGGTGTCTCCGTGCACGCAGATCGAGTCGGCGGGCACGCTCACCTCGCTGCCATCGACCGCCACGATCACCCCTTCGGTGACGAGCCGGACGCAGCGGGCGGCGATCTCCTGCGGATCGTGCAACACCGCGCCGGGCTCCCGTCGGGAGGCCAGCAGACCCGCGGCCGTATAAGCGCGATCGGCGAAGGCCTCGGCCATCGTGGGCAGCCCGGCCGCCGCGGCGGCCCTGAGCAGCTCCGAGCCGGGCAGGCCGAGGACGGGGAGGCTGGCGTCATACGCCTGCACGGCGGCGACGACGGCCCCGGCCGTATGTGGATCGACCGCCGCCTTGTTGTAGAGCGCGCCGTGCGGCTTGACGTAGCGCACGCGGGTGCCGCATACCCGGGCGATGCCGTCCAGGGCCCCGATCTGGTAGATGACCTCATCGGTCAACTCGGACGGCTCGACGTCCATGGTGCGGCGGCCGAACCCGGCCAGATCGCGATAGCTGACCTGGGCGCCGACACTGACCCCGCGGGCGGCGGCCCGAGCACACACCTGACGCAGTGTGCTCGGGTCCCCGGCGTGGAACCCGCACGCGACATTGGCGCTGGTGACCAGTTCCAGCATCGCGTCGTCGTCGCCGAGTACCCAGCGCCCAAAGCTCTCGCCCAGGTCGCTGTTGAGGTCCACCCGCCGCGCGCTCACCCTCGCATCATCCCGCGCTCTCGGCGAGCTGGCCGTGCAGGGGGTCCTCCTCAAGGTCGGCGTGGGCCGTCTCGGGGGCGGCGAGCACGCAGATCACGCAGAGCACCAGCATGGCGATCACGTAGATGACGATCGGCCAGGCGCTGTCGTACTTCTTCAGCAGCGCGGTGGAGATGATCGGCGCGAGCGCGCCACCGAGGATGCCCGCGAGCTGATAACCCATCGAGGCGCCGGTGTAGCGCACCCGGGTCGGGAACATCTCGCTGATGAAGGAGGCCTGCGGGCCGTACATCGCGGCGTGGAAGATCAGCGCCATCACGGCGGCCAGGGCAATGAGAGCGAACCGGCCGGTGTCCAGCAGCTTGAAGAAAGCCAGCAGCCAGATCGCGGCACCGATCGCCCCGCCCAGGTAGATCGGCCGGCGGCCAAACTTGTCCGAGAGATGGCCGAAGAGCGGGATGGCGCAGACCTGCACCGCAGCAGCGATGAAGACCGCATTGAGGGCGTAGGACTTGGGCAGCTCGAGATAGGTCGCGACATAGGTCGTGATGAAGAGGACGAAGGTATAGAAGGCGACGTCCACCCCGATCCGCGCGCCGATGGCGAGCAGCACCCGGCGGGGGTAGCGTCGCAGCACCTCGAGGACCGGAGCGGCCTCCGGCTCCTTGGCGGCGGCCTCCTCGAACATCGGGCTCTCCTCCAGCGAGCGACGGATCCACAGCCCGACGAGGACGAGAAAGCCGCTGAGCAGGAAGGGAATTCGCCAGCCCCAGCTGTTGAAGGCGCTCTCGGAGGTCACTCGACCCATCAGCGAAAGCACGCCATTGGCCAGCAGCAGACCAATCGGCACGCCGACCTGCGGCCAACTGGCATTGAGGCCGCGCCGCTTCGGGTCGCCGCTCTCCAGGGTCATCAGGACCGCGCCACCCCATTCACCGCCGAGGCCGATGCCCTGGATGAAGCGCAGGGTGACCAGCAGCAGCGGCGCGGCGACGCCAATGGAGTCATAGGTCGGCAGCAGACCGATCGCAAAGGTCGACAGACCCATGATCAGCAGGGTGACGACCAGGACTTTCTTCCGGCCGATCTTGTCGCCGAAGTGACCGAAGATCACGCCGCCCAGAGGCCGGGCCACGAAGCCCACGGCATACGTCGTGAACGACAGCAAGGTGCCGGTGAGCGAATCGAAGGTGGGAAAGAAGAGCTTGTTGAAGACCAGCGCCGCGGCGGTGCCATAGATGAAGAAGTCGTACCACTCCAGGGAGGTACCGATGAGGCTCGCAACGATGATCCGGCGCACGGACGACGGCGGACGGGCCGTGCCGGTGGCGGTCGCGGGATGGGCCATAGGGATCCTTCGAGGTCCGGTCGGAGACCACGCCGTCCCCGAATTGGCGAGACAGTAGCGGATTGTTGAGCAATGCAACAAGGGGAAGATGGGGTTATCCGACAATTGGACGCTGAGTACATTGGTCTGATTCGCAAGCCTGTGCCCGTATGGAGGTGTCCGTGCCCGGTAGTGCAACGCCGGTGCCGCTGCCGCCACTGGCGCGGCGGGAGAGCACCGCGGAGGCGGTGGCCGCGGTGTTGCGGGCGCAGATTGCGGGCGGGGCGATCCGGCCGGGGACGCAGTTGCGCGAGGAGCACATCGCCAGCGCTTTGGAGGTCTCGCGCAATACTGTGCGGGAGGCGTTTCGACTGCTCAGCCACGAGCGACTGGTCGAGCATACCCTGCATCGCGGGGTCTTCGTCCGGGTCTCCGGGCCGCAGGAGGTCCGTGATATCTACCGGACCCGACGCTTCGTGGAGCCGTTGGGGATGCGCGCGGTTGTCGAGCAAGCGGCGGGGCTGCGGGAACTCGCCGATGCGGTCGCTGCGGGTGGGGCCGCCGCCGACGCGGGAGATTGGGATGCCGTCGGTACGGCCGATATCGATTTCCACCGCGGCCTGGTGGCGGCGTGCGGCAGCGTGCACCTCGAGGCGATGTTCGAGGGGGTGCTGGCCGAATTGCGCCTGGCGTTCCTGCGCCTACCCGATGCCCAGGCCCTGCACCAGCCCTTCCTATTGCGCAATGAGGGCATGGTGGTGTTGCTGGAGGGCGGCGACCTGCAGACCGCGCTGCGCGAACTCGACGACTATCTGCACGAGGCCGAGGCGCAAGTCCTTGCCGTGATCGCCGCCTGAGGTGGACTCGCGCATGACGCACGCCAACCGGGCGGCAGTGCTCGAGCGCTATACGCGCTATCTCGCCGCGTGCAACTGTCGAGCGTGGTCCGAGATCGGGTCGTCTGTCGCGGACCAGGTGCTCGTCAACGGCCGGGTCCGCACCCGCGCCGAGTATGTCGCCGACCTGCAGATCCTGTGCGAGTCGTTCCCGGACTACCGATGGACCCTGGTGCGGGCACTGATCGAGGGCGACTGGCTGGCGGTTCACCTGCACGACACCGGCACGCGGCAGGGGGCCTTTGCCGGCGCCCCCGGGGATGGCACCGCGGTGGAGACCGACGAATTCGCCATGTACCGCTTCGGGGTCGACGGCCGCATTCAGGAGGTCGAGGTGACCGCCGACAACGCGCGCCTCATCCGCGATGCGCCCGGCGAGCGCGGCTGACCCCGCCTCGGTGTCGGCAACACGCCGTATGTGGGGCGGTGCCCCACGCGTATTGCCGACACCAAGGGCGCCGGCCCGTCGGCCCGCCCAGGGAATGTCCCTGAGCAGGCCGCCCGAGCCGGGGTGAAATCAGTTCGCGCGAGACTCCGGCACACCGGCCGCGGCCAGCAGCGCGGAGAACGGGGTGACCTCGGCGAAGGCATTCGGCGCGGGCCGGCGCACCGGAGCCCCACCGGACAGGGTGGCGAGTTCGGTCGCCGCCCGGGCGACCCGGCCGGCCAGGGCCGAGGCGCCGTCCCCGCCGAAGTCGGAGGTGGCGGCATACACGGCGGTGGGCACGCTCAGGGCCCCCAAATGGGCGAAGAGCGGCCGCAGCGCGTGCTCCAACACCAGCGAATGCCGTTCTGTCCCACCGGAAGCGGCGAGCAGCACCGGGGTGCCGAGGAGGTCCTCCATGCCGATCAGGTCGATGAACGACTTGAAGAGCCCGCTATAGGACGCCTGGAAGGTCGGGGTGACCACGACCAGCGCGTCGGCGTCCGCCACATCCCGCAGCGCGGCAGCCAGGTCTTCACCCGGGAAGCCGGTGAGCAATGCGTCCACGATCGCGTGCGCGTGATCGCGCACCTCGACGTGCCGGACCTCGACGCTGTCCTCGGTGCCGGCCAGCGCATTGCGCGCCGCCTCGGTGAGCTGATCGGCCAGCAGCCGGGTCGAACTGGGCACGCGCAACCCGGCGCTGACCACGGTCAGAATGCGTTCGGTCATCGTTGTGCCACCACCTGTTCACTCGTGCGGGTGGCCAGTCGCGCCGCGTGGGTGGGCGCGTCGGGCACGTGCGCCGGCCGCAGCGCGGCGAACTCCTTGCGCAACACCGGCACGACCTCCTCACCAAGAATGTCCAACTGCTCCAGCACGGTCTGCAAGGGCAACCCGGCGTGATCCATGAGGAAGAGTTGACGCTGGTAGTCCCCGACATACTCCCGGAAGCTGAGCGTGCGCTCGATGAACTCCTGCGGGCTGCCGACGATCAGCGGGGTCTGTCGCATGAACGACTCCAGGGACGGGCCACCGCCATACACCGGAGCCCGGTCGAAGTACGGCCGGAACTCACGGATGGCGTCCTGGCTGTTCTTGCGGATGAACGCCTGCCCGCCGAGCCCGACGATCGCCTGGTCGGCGCTGCCGTGGCCGTAGTGCTCGAAGCGCTGCCGATACAGCGCCACCATCTGCTGGGTGTGCTCCTTGGGCCAGAAGATGTGGTTGGCGAAGAAGCCATCGCCGTAATAGGCGGCCTGCTCGGCGATCTCCGGGCTGCGGATCGAGCCATGCCAGACAAAGGGCGGCAGCTCGTCCAGGGGCCGCGGGGTCGAGGTGAAACCGGACAGCGGCGTACGGTGCTTGCCTTGCCAGGTGACATTCTCCTCGCGCCACAGCCGGTGCAGCAGCGCATAGTTCTCCACGGCCAACTCCAGGCCGGAGCGGATGTCCTTGCCGAACCACGGGTAGACCGGCCCGGTGTTCCCGCGCCCGAGCATGAGGTCCATGCGCCCGTCCGACAGATGCTGCAGATAGGCGTAGTCCTCCGCCAGACGCACCGGGTCATTGGTGGTGATCAGGGTGGTCGCGGTGGACAGCACGAGGCGCTCGGTCTGCGCCGCGATCGCCGCGAGCAGCACCGGCGGATTGGCCGGGGCGACGAACGGCGGGTTGTGGTGCTCGCCGGTGGCGAAGACGTCCAGGCCCACTTCCTCGGCCTTGCGGGCGATCGCCACGGTCGCCTTGATCCGCTCGTACTCGCTGGGCGCCCGCCCCGTGTGCGGGTCGGGGGTGATGTCGCCGACGGTGAAGATCCCGAACTGCATCGCGCACCTCATAGTTGGTTGAAAATTGAATCGTATGCGGAACACTGCCGTATGCGCAGTCATTCCCGACCGGGTGGGTCCAGCGATGGGTCACCGAGTGTTCCCCTGGGCGCCACCCGGACGCCGACCGGCATGTGGCCGGTATGTGGTGACCTGGCTCACATGCCTCTCCCTCGCGCAAGTCTGTGCACCGTGGCCGCCGCCGCGGTGAGCCTCCCGATCCTGGCCGCCGCGGTGCCCGCCGCCATGTATCCCACTCCCGAACCGCCCGATCCCGCTGGACGTGCCGACGGACTGCGACAGTGCGTCG